>DEBN01000072.1 GCA_002348825.1 Gammaproteobacteria bacterium UBA2955 | reverse complement strand
CAACGCTGCGACAAGCGCGCACTCTTTGCCAAGTGCCCTGGGTGCTGGCCTGGGCAATGCTCAAGCCTACCGCACCAATGACCCCAGCCCATATGGTATACCGCTTGGTGGGGTCGGTATCAAAGTCAAATAATACCCACTTAGCCTGTTCGTCGAGCCAGACGATAGCGTCAACCACGCTTTGCTGAATATTCAAACTGACAAACACCAGCGCGAAAACCGCACCGATGGAAAACAACAGAAACAGCACAAAGTCGGTCCAAATGACGGTCTTTATGCCGGCTAATGCGCTCCAGACAATACTGATTGCAACCACAAACAGCGCGCAGCCGGGCAGCCCCCAGCCGCTGATAACGTCCAACACCAAACTTGCCGTCAAGAGCTTCACTGCGGAATTAATGAGATTCAGCAGGAGCCCCAGATACATCGAAAACTCGCCGGTACGCGCGTCTATCCGTGCGCCAATGTACTCGTAGCTGGTATTAACGCCTTGGCTTAGGTAGAACGGCGTGGCAAGCAGTCTGGCCACCACCACCTTGCCGGCAGCGAGACCGAGAATAACCTGAAAATAGGTCAGGTCGCCGCCATCGGCAAATACCGCCGCAGGCACCGACACAAAGGTCACCGCGCTCACAACAGTCGCAATAATGCTTGCAGATACAGCCCACCAGGGCAACGATCCATCGGCCTGAAAGAACCCCCGCCGATTAGTTATGCTGCCGCTGAGCCGGTGCCCCAGATAGGTGACTGCCAACATCACCGTTACCACCACCAATAGGTCCGGTAGCTTCATAGCCCGGCTTAAATCCGTCTAGCGCTGCGGCGTCGCTGGCTTAAACTCTGACGATTCGCGTACCTACATTGCCACCCGCGAGCAGGTCAACAAATCCCTCTGGGGCTGCCTCAAGTCCGGTCACTTCGTCGGTCAAGCTGATCAATTCACCGCTCTCGAGCCACGTGTGAATTTGCTGCCGCGCGTCAGCATAATGTTGTGCAAAATCGAACACCAAAAACCCCTGCATCCTGATGCGTTTATTGACCAGCAATCCTGGAATACCCCGCGGACCGGGCTCTGGTGAGTCGGTATCGTATTGCGACACCACCCCACAACAGGCGATGCGTCCTGCAACATTCATGCGGAACAACGCCGAACCTAAAATCATGCCCCCAGTGTTATCGAAATAGACGTCGACACCGTCTGCGGTCGCGTCTTTTAAGGTCTGCCTGTAGTTCGAGTCTTTGTAATTCACCGCGGCGTCGAACCCTAACTGACCGACCAGCACTTGCGCCTTGGCGTCGCTGCCCATAACACCGACAACGCGACACTTTTGAATGCGCGCCATCTGCCCCACCAGATGCCCGACCGAGCCGGCCGCAGCCGAAACCATCACGGTTTCACCGGCCTGCGGTTGTCCCACATGTAACAGTCCAAAGTAAGCAGTTAAGCCATTCACCCCAAGGGGCCCCAAGTAGTGCACTGGATCGTGGGATGGGTCAATTTTTGTGAGCGCTTGGGCCTGGTGCAGCGACAAGGTTTGCCAGCCGGTGGGCGCGACAACCGCATCGCCCACCGCAAATTCTGCAACTGTGCTCGCAACCACTTCGCCAACACCGGTACTGTTCATCACTACACCTGTGGTGGGGGCTCCGGCATAGCTCGCACTGCCTTGCAAGCCTGCACGAGTACCGGCCGTGATAGCGAACGCCGTGGTTTTAACCAGCACCTCTCCTGCCGCGGGTGCAGCGATCTCGGATTCCGCCATGCGATAATTGCCCGCACTAAGTTTGCCTTGAGGTAGGCTATCGATAAGCACCTGTTGATTACGCATTCCTCTCTCCTTGTATCTAATCGACGAAACCATCACTTTACCTCAGAGCAATATTATCCAAACAGCGAAAAGAGGAATTCATTGTGGCTGCAAAATTGTCAATCATCGCCGTCGCAGCGGCTTGCTGCAGCTTCTGGCTCGCCGGATGTGCAGATTCAAAATCGCCGGTGATTACTACCAGCTATGGCCCTGTTCAGGGTATTCGCGTCGATAACACAGCGATGTTTCGCGACATACCCTACGCCGCGCCTCCGATCGCGGAGCTGCGATGGCGCGCCCCCCAGCCACCCCAACCCTGGCAAGAGGTTCTAGATGTATCCCAGTATGGTCCTGCGTGCTGGCAAATTACCGATACTGGCAATTCAGAATTCCTGGCTATGCTGACCGAGGGTTCTGGGATGTCGAGCATCGGTCAGTTCATAGTTAAACGCTTTGCCGGATTTGCAGACCTGGCTGTTGACGAGGATTGCCTAACCCTCAATATTGTGAGTCCAAACACAGACCCTAACGCTAAGTTACCGGTCATGTTCTGGATTCACGGTGGCGCCCATCAATACGGTTCTGGCGGTCGTAACTATGACTCAACCACCCTTGCTAATCGCGGTGTGCTGCTCGTTAGCATTAATTATCGTCTCGGTCTCTATGGCTTTTTTGCCCATCCAGAACTGGCGTTAGAGGATCCGAATGGTAGTACTGGCAACTATGGCATGTTGGATCAAATCGCGGCTCTGCAGTGGGTGCGGGACAATATCGGTGCTTTCGGCGGTGACCCCGAAAATATCACCATCTTCGGCGAATCCGCAGGCGCACACTCGGTGGGTCAACTCATGGCGTCACCAGTGGCACAAGGCTTATTCCACAAAGCAATTGCCCAGAGCGGCAGCGGTTTTTATCAATTTCAATCCGTGGACCAAGCCTACGAGCGAATAAGCGGTATAGACGCGGGGTTACAAGCCGCCGAGCTACTTGGCCTGAGCGGCACAGAGCAAATCCCGACCATGCGCAGTCTGAGCACCGAAGAATTACTTAAAGTGGCCGTGCACCCAGAAATCTCTGCAACCTTTCACCCGCAAATCGACGGCTATGCACTGCCAGACGCAACATCCCGCATATTCACAGAGAGCGGCCAGGCGTCTGTGCCACTGATGGTCGGCAGTAATGCAGATGAAGGTTCCGTCCTGTACCACTTCGGTATGTCGCCCGTGGATGGCGCCACTGAGATGCAACAGCCACAGACTGTAAGCGAGTGGGAGCAGTTGCTGATGGAACAGTTCGCCGATGAGGCAAAATCCGTTGCTGTGCATTACGCCGTAGACCAAGACGATGACGTTGATGCGGCGGCAGAACAATTAACGGGCGACAGTTGGTTCGGTCGTCACGCGTACTACATGGCGCAACGCCACGCTGAGGCGAAAAACCCCACCTTTCTATATTTCTATGAGCGACGCCCCGCCAGCGATGAGGAAACCATTGGTGCAACACACGCGTTGGAACTGAATTCATTATTTGGCGGCTTTATTCCGTTCTGGCCTAGGGATGAACGCGACGACGAATTAGTGGAGCATATGCAACTTTATTGGACCAACTTTGCTAAGACCGGAGACCCAAACGGCACTGATTTACCGAACTGGAACCCTTTCCATTCGCTCAATTCTCAGGAACTGGCACTCGGTCACGAGCGCACGTACAGCCGCCCTGTCGCACGCGCAGACCGCTATCAAGCCATGGCCGGACAGTTCTTGCGCCGCGAGCAAAACTTAAACCCTGTCGATGCAGACTAAGACAGGCGTTGGCTTAACAACTGGTAAAATCCGTCGAGGTCGCTCCACTCAGTAGCGCAATCCACTGGGTGGCCAGCATCGTCAATCAATGTTCGACCATCCTCCGTCACCACCACGTTTAACCGTTCAATGGTGAGCCCTTGACGAGAGAACGCTAAGTAGATCGCAACGCAGTCGTACAATATCGACGACTGCTGGCGCGGATCCATGTTGCGCACCAATTCCCCCAACCCTGGCCAGCCGGATACCACCTCAAACCATTCCTGGTGGTTCGCCATCACGGCCTGGCTGAGCGGCGAGGTGCTCTGAGCAACCGTCGCAAAGTATTGGTCTTTCAATA
>DEBN01000147.1 GCA_002348825.1 Gammaproteobacteria bacterium UBA2955 | reverse complement strand
TGCCTCGCCGCCCCCATCGCCTTGCTTTCGCTGATCTCGGAGCCCACGAGTGACGAGTGATGATCTGCGATGGCAGTTAACGCTACCGCGGTATCTTTAATAAAGGGACTGCTGAACTGCAGCGCCGCTAATTCGGGTTCCAAAATCAACCATTGCATAACAGATCGTGTCACACCGACGCTTAATTCGGATGCAAGACTAACTTAGAAAAAGCACCGGTGCTGGGCTAGACTGCGCGCCATCTGAATTTGACTTCACGAGATTGCTCTTGGCCAACATTATTCTTTTAAATGGCTGTTCGAGTTCCGGCAAAACCACTTTAGCTCTGAAACTGCAGCAAATATTGCCCGAGCCCTATCAGCATGTTGCATTGGATCAGTTTCGCGACGGCATGCCCGGTGGCGTGCGTGGCTTTAACTCACCCGATACCGACCCCGGCGCGCAGGGGCTCAACGTAGTCCCCGAGTGTCGTGAAGGTCAATGGGTGACGAACATCGTGTTCGGTGATTACGGGGAGCGTATTTTAGAGGGCATGCGACGGACCGTTGCGACGCTTTGGCAATCGGGCTGCTCGGTGATTGTGGATGATTTGTTGTTCAAACAGAGCTATTTGCAGGACTACCTGCAGGTACTGGAGCCGACGCGCACATGGTTTATCGGGGTCCGCTGCAATAGCGATGTGGTTGCAGCCCGCGAAGCCCAACGTCCAGGACGCTTTCCAGGCACTGCACTCGCTCACTTCGAGCAGATCCATCAACACGGCGTGCGCTACGACCTAGAAGTCGACACCAGTTACAACAGCCCCAGAGACACCGCCGAACTGATCAAAGAGCGGCTAAGTTTCCCACCCATAGCCTTTACTCAGGCGCTGCAAAGCCAAAGTCGATCGTAAAAATCTGCGCAACTTCCGTGCGGTTTTTGCGTTCGCTCGATACATAGGCGGTTGCATCGGAGTCTCGCGCAAATGCGATGGCTTCGCGCTGACCGGCAAGAGGCAGAGGGATGCGCAGGGGCGCTTTGGTAACGTCGGCATAATCGTAAAGATAAGCGTCTCGGTAGGTCGTTATCAATAAACGCTCGCCCAGCAAATCCATGCCTGTAGGCATACCCAGATACGGCGCTGCACGCCCGTATAACACCTCATCACCAGGTACGTTTCGCGGCAACGGGTACAGCTCTGCGATCTTTTCTGCCGTGACCGGTGACGCTTTAGAGACGCGTAACGGCACCGCATAGAGTTCGTTAGGAAATGTGCGTTTACTGACAATGAGTACTTGTTCGGCTGAGATGTCCACGGCCACCGCTTCGCTGTCTCTGGGGCCTTCGGGGTATGCAAACTCTACCTGCCACGCCACTGGTAACGTGGTCGTTTGATCCTGCTCTAGATCGGGCTCCTCTACCACCAGAAAAGAAACCGACCGCCGCCGGGCAAAGTTGTCGCCCACATCCGCGATGAGCAAATAGTTTTTGTCGTTTAGGACGAACGCGTCCATGGCCTCCCAGTCGGAAGGTTTAGCGATGTCTATGCTCCAGCGCCCCAGTGCAGCGCCAGCGGTGGTCATGGCATAGATATTCGGACCGTCGCCGCTGTCATTAATTGACCACAGCAGGTCAGATCGACGATTGCTGGCCGCCAGTCCGCTGGACTCGTTCAACGCCGGATCTTCGAGGTCCCCTGACCAGCGCACTTCTGACCAGGGAATCTGGGTCGGTTCCATAACATGAACATTCGCCGGAACATCGTTTAACCCTGTCAGGCGAATCAACTGATAGAGGAACTCGTCCTCGCGCCAACCGAGCAGTAACACCAGTGCTGATACACTGAGGGCTGCCGCCACCGTGCCAAATTTTACTAAACGACCGATCAGCACCTTGTCACCCATTCCTTAACCCCATTAGTGTACTCGCTGCACGCGCCTTAGATCATTAAGATGCGTAAGATCTTCTGCAAAGGCCGTTGATATGAGCAACCCAATCGATTCTCTTGTCGCCCTGCTGAATGAAGCGAGGCACTTAGTATTTTTCACTGGCGCAGGGCTCAGTACCGAGTCGGGCATTCCTGATTTTCGTAGCCCCGGAACCGGTCTTTGGAACAAAATAAAGCCCATCGAGTTTTCTGATTTTGTAAGCTCCGAAGACGCTCGCGCGGAATCGTGGCGGCGTAAGTTTACCGGCGACCGTGCGATGGCCAAAGCTGCACCCAACAGCGGCCACTTGGCGATCGCTGAACTGGTAACGATGGGTCGCTGCACTGGGGTCATCACGCAAAATGTGGATAACCTGCATCAGCAATCGGGCGTTGATGATTCGCATATCGTCGAGTTACACGGCAACGCCACTTACGCTAAATGTTTGCAATGCGACCAGCGCTACGATTTAGCCGACCTTGAAGCGCAATACCAGCGAACCCAGCAAATAGAGCCATGTTCGCTTTGCGGGGGTCTGATTAAAACCGCGACTATTTCCTTCGGCCAAGCGATGCCTGAACGCGCTATGCAGCGCGCTGCAGAACTGACATCGCGCTGCGATCTTATGATTGTCTTAGGCTCGTCGTTAACGGTATATCCAGCTGCCGCCTTTCCAGAGCATGTGGTGCAACGCGGCGATAAATTAGTCATCATCAATCAGCAACCTACCGGCTTAGATAGCGTTGCCGATCTGGTAATCAACGAGGGCATCGGGACGATTTTGCCCCCAGCCGTGGCGGCACTGGACCCACGCTGAATGATCTATTCAACCGCAGCAACTTATCTTAGGCTCTTTAGATACTTAACTCTAAAGCGCTGCAACAGCGGTTCGATTCTGCGATGCCGTTGCTTTATCAGACGGATTCACGTCAATTGCCCAAAGATCTGACACAAATCACCCAGATCGTGACTCAACTAATACCCGACTGGGTATCCGAGGAACTCAGCGATTTTGAATTTATGTCTGGTGGATTTAGCAACGACAACTATTCATTTTGCCGAACAACTGCGGGCCAACAAGAAAAATACGTGTTACGTATTCCTTCAGTTAAGCAGCCATTTGTCGATCGGTCAGAAGAGATAAAGTTCTACCAGACCGTCTCCAACCCGCTCGGAGCAAAATTGATAGCCTTCGATGCAGACAGCGGCCGCATGATCACCAAGTGGCTTGAAGGGCTCGTACTTGGCGACATGTCGAAGGATCAGTACAGCGATCAACAGCTGATCGAGTACGTTAAGTCTCTGCAGTCGCGTCTGCCGGACACTGATCGCCGTTATGATGTTTCTGAACTGGCACAGTTACTGAGTCCAAATAATGGGTTGCACATCCCGGCTATCGCTGCGCACGTGGAATTGGTGCCTTGCCATAACGATCTTAACCCTTGGAATGTCATTGTCAGTGCAGATGGTTGGAAAACCTTAGATTGGGAATTTTTTGGCCTCAACGATCCCCTTTTCGACTTGGTGGCTCTGCATCAGGGCCTAGAGCTTCCAGATACTCGCCTTTGGCGCTTAGCCGGTGAGTTCTTAGCGCAGGATAACGAGCAGCGCCTCTTGGATAATCTACGGCGCTTTTGGAGTCGCGAATTTGCTTGGGCTGACTACCAAATACGTGCCGGCAATGATCGAGAGGGAATCCAGCAACAATGGGCGTTGTCGCAAGAAAAACTCGCTAATTTTTAACCGACTGTTTCGTGATTACGCGAAAAATCCGTTATACGCCCAGTCGCTGCAAATACGCCAACGCAACTTTAAGGCGTTGATCCCCCTGCCCTTCAATGACCTCATAGGCTAAACCTCGCGCGGCCAAATCTGCACGATACAACGCGTAAAGGCGATCCCGATCATAAGGATTCTCACGCAACGGATCATATTCCCAGGGAATATCGGGGCGGCAAAGCAAATAAATTCGATCCTTTTGTGAGCAATATTCTACGTATCGGCGCTGCAGTAACGCTGGCGCTGGGCCAAACTTTTCCTGCCACCAGAGAAAAATATTTTGCAGATCAGTATCGAAAATAGTCCGTTCTGCGGTCGCGTGGTGCTCTAAACGAATCTGTAGCTGCATTAGCCCGAGTAGATCCGATGGCTGATAACCGCGCTGGGGTTGCAATTGCTCTCGTGCGGGTTCAGTCGCCACGGCGACTCCATAGTATTCGGCGAGCTCTAGCGCCAATGTGGTTTTACCCGAGCACTCGGGGCCGGTAAGGATAATTTTCACGCGGCGGCTCGAATTAAGTGCCGCCTCCAGGCCAGATATCCGGCCACCGCCATGCCGAGATAAACGGTGTACAGGCCCGCATAGAGGAACAATCCCGGATCCGTCGAGTACCCTTTACTCGCGTACAAAATGATTTGCACAACGTCGATTACGAACCATAGATGCCAGCTCTCGAGGTACTTACGAGCAGTCATCCACATCGCCACAAAGCTTGCGACTGTGGTAAAACTGTCCGCGTACGCCAGATCCGCATCGGTGTACTGGTCAAAACCCCAACCAAGAAGCAAGCTGCCACTGAGCAAAATCCCGGCGAGTCGCCATATTAAGCCACTTGAAACACGACCTACCATAAGCTGTTCGTGGTTCCGGCGCTCGGCACCGCCAAGGCGCCAGTAGTACCAGCCATAGGCATTCATGACGACGTAGTACAAATTTAACAGCGCGTCCGCGTATAAATTAGCGCGTACTACTACAACCGTAGTCACGACCGCATACACGAGGCCTATCGGAAAGGTCAGAATGTTTTCTCGAATTAACAGCAGCACGCACAGCAGTCCGCTGGCAACACCGATAACTTCAAACCAGTTTTCTATTACAAATGACAAGCGCGACCCTATTAAAAAAGCGATATTAAGGTTGAAGACTTAAGCGGGTTCTTGCAACCGCCCCAAGGGTTTGTGGTTGACCGAATGTCCGCTACTAACAAAGACAAAAAAATCGCTAGAATGAAGATTCCAAAGTCAGGGAAACTAAGTTGGCAAAACGTATCGCCATTGTGGAAGACGACCCGGATCAGCGTGCCAACTACGCTGACGCGATCGCCAAAAAAGGCTACTCGGTAAATGCCTATGGCAGTCGTGCCGAGGCACTTGCCGGGTTTGATGCCGCACTCCCGGACCTGGTGATCCTCGACATCATTCTCGGTGAGGAGATTGATGCTGGGTTCCAACTGTGCCGTGAGTTGCTGTCGCGAGAAGCAAACTTACCGGTGATTTTTTTAACCGAACGTATCGATGAAATCGACAAAATCTCGGGGTTGCGACTCGGTGCATGGGATTATCTGCCGAAACCGATTTCTCTCGATTATTTAGCCGAGCGCATCTCATCGTTGTTGCGTATCAACGAAGCACGGGACAACACCGGTCCCCAGCGCCAGTCCAATGCAAAAACCATTGGCGATCTATCACTCGATCAAGATGCGCTGCTGGTGTCATGGAAAGGACAACGCATCGATTTGTCGGGCACAGAAGTTCGGATGTTGGCAAAACTGGTGCGCATACCGGGCAATGCGGTGAGTTACGAAACGCTGATGAACGCAACGATGCAGAGCTTGGTGACGAATAATACGATTAACACCCATATGCGTAATATCCGTAAAAAATTCGAGAAGCTCGATAACTCCTTTTCTTGTATCAAAAGCGAGTACGGCTTTGGCTATCGCTGGTCGCAATAAGCTAATCCCGACTGTGGCTCAATCGTGTTAGCTGCTCTCAGGGGTCGATTTCGTGGGCCGCGCTTGGGCACTAAGCTGGCGGTAATGGGCCTGGCCCTATTAGTGGTGCCCTGGTTCAGTTATCAGCAGTTGGTGGAAATGGAGCGGTTGCTGGTGCAGGGCCAGTCGCAAGCTCAGCTGCTCACCGCCGAAGGCATCTCCACGTTATTTAACGGGCGCGACGATCTGTTTAATGATCTGCCCTTAAATCTAGAGGATTTCGAGCCGCTTTATGCACAGCCATTAACCGGCAACATCAGACTCGACGGCCAGACAGAAGACTGGGGGTCATCCGATCAACTGCAATATTTGGCGTTCGGTTCCCCAGAGGGCACTGCGGATGCTGACTTTGAGCTGCTGCTGGGTGAACGGGACGACTACCTCTACGTTTTCATGCGCATTCGCGACCAATCGGTGGTCTATCGTGATCCCGAGTATCTGCGACTGGATAATGCCGATCATATTCAGCTGAACTTTATCCGCGCCGATGGCGAGGACGGTCGGGTAAGTTTGGTTTTTCAATCCTCTAATGTCATGACCGGTTTTGTCATGGATGATCAATGGCGGTACGCCGCCTCAGGCGTCGCCGACAATAGAATTCAAGGGGCTTTACTGCCCAGCGGCGACGAGGTCTTGGTTGAATTTCGCTTTCCTCTAGCGCTTTTGGGCTCGCGGCGCTACTTCGGCATGACATTCGTCGACGTGGATGATGCGTCGGCTCGAGATACCGTTCGCCGCACTCGAACCCTACCCAGTGCGGGTAAAGAAAGCTTCGACCTCGTCGTTCTCGGTACGCCAGAAGTGCGCAACATTGTGCAGGGCCTTGGCTACTCTGGCGCAAGGATTTTGGTGATCGACAATCAAGCCCGAGTGCGCGCGGAAGCTGGAGCAATACAGTCACCGGTGGCCAATGCAAGCGAACCGACAGACGGTCTGGATTTATCGGCCTTATTTAGCGATATACGTCCTTGGCTACACAGGTTACTTACGGGGGAAAATTTCACTCCGTCGACACAGCCAACCACAAGTGAAGAAAACTCGGCGGCCGCAAGGGTTATACGTGAGAGTCTTAATGGCGCCCCTATCGCGCTTCGGAATCGGATTTCTAAGGAGCAGGAAATGATTCTTGCTGCCCACCCCATCGTTTCGGCGGAAAAGGTAATCGGCACCGTTGTTGTCGAACAGGACATTGACAACATTCTGAAATTTCAACGCACCTCGTTAGAGCAGGTACTGCTGCTCTCGGTGTTAAGCCTTGTGGCCGTATTTGTGGCTCTGCTCGCCTTCGCTGGGCGTTTAGCTTGGCGGATAGGCAGTCTGCGCCAGGAAGCATCCGCGGCGATAGATCATTACGGGCGCCTACGACGCGCCGAACTAAAAAGCGAAATCAATGCTGGCGACGAGATTGGCGACCTTTCGCGAAGCGTCTCCAACATGCTCGAAAAGCTGCATCAACATAATACTTTCTTGGAGAGCATGCCACGGACCCTGAGGCACGAGATAAACAACCCGCTGAACACCCTCAGTACATCGCTACAAAACCTCGCCGAAGAGTTTCCCCAGGTCGATGACAGTAAATATCTGGCCAGCGCCAAACGCGGCGTAAATCGAATAGGATCGATTGTGCAGAACCTAGCTGATGCGGCCAATCTCGAGGAGTCACTAGAGGCCGAGGAGTTAGAAGCTGTAGATCTCGATAATTTCCTGCGCAGCTATGTCTCAAACTGCGCGATTGCGCATAGCCAAACTCGAATGATCTATGCCGGTCCTAACGAGCCCGCTATTGCCATGATTGCAGACTTCCGCATCGAGCAATTGATGGACAAGCTCGTGGATAATGCGGTGGATTTTCATCGCAAGGGCACAGCGATCAGAATCCAATTGGACTGTTTTGCCGAAACTTTACAGATCTCGGTTTCTAACCGCGGCCCGGTGATGAATGAAGCGGTTTTAAAATCTGCTTTCGACTCTATGGTCAGTCATCGCGGCCCGCAAAATCGACTGCATTTTGGTTTGGGATTATATGTAGTCCGAGTCATTGCGGAGCATCACGGGGGCGTCGCCAAGGCGGTAAATTTGCCCGATTCGTCGGGTGTCGCAATGGTCGTACAACTGCCCGTAGCTGAAACCGAGGCGCGTTTAGACGCCATAAGACCTTAGCGTGGTCATGCCAATCGGTACTCGCCCTCTAGCCCCGCGCCACTGGCTAAGACGATGCGCTGCTTCTTCACCAAATTGTCCATGGCCGCCAAAACGCTCCGTGCGGCAGCCGGATACATAAATTCCGGTGTGTCGTGGTACATGGCTGGCACCATCTCGCGAATATTGAAAATGCCCTGCTCGAGACAGTCGATAATCTGCTGTTCTCGCTCTTTACGGTGTTGAATAAATGCGCGCACGTGCGGTTTGGGTTCTTCGATGCCCGGTCCATGGGTCGGCCAATAGACCACGTCATCGCGATCCAGTAATAACTCCAAACTGTCCATGTAATCGGACATGTCGCCATCCGGCGGTGACACAATACTGGTTGACCAGCCCATGACGTGGTCACCAGAGAAGAGCGCTTTTTGTTCCTGCAGTGCGAAACACATGTGGTTAGAGGTATGGCCAGGGGTATAAACGCACTCAACGGACCAATTCTCGCCGTCGATAATGTCGCCATGACGCACGATGTGGTCGGGGTCGAAGTCCATATCTCCACCCTCCTCAACATTGATGCCTTGCTCGATTTTACCGGCGCCATGACGTCCATAAGCGTAGGTTGGCGCGTTGCATACCGCCTTTAGCTTTTTACAGCCGGGCGAGTGGTCCATGTGCGTATGGGTGACCAGAATATGTGAAATAGATTCTCCCTCTAGCGCTGCCAGAATGGCGTTAATGTGCTCCTGATCATCGGGCCCTGGATCAATCACAGCGACCCTACCGGTGCCAAGAATATAGGTTCCAGTACCGCTGAATGTGAAAGGCCCGGGGTTGTTCGCGATAACGCGGCGAACACCGGGAGCGAGCGTGTCAACCCGCCCGTATTCGAAGTCTAATTCTCTGCGGTATGGGATCTCTACAGCCATGGGCGGCCTCTAAATGCTTGGTGGTGCGAAATATAGGAGGCAGGTTGGTCAAATGCAATCACCCTAGGAACCCTGCCACTGACGTTGCAGTTCATTCCATTTGGTTGAGTCGGGCTGAATCGACAGCGCTAGAGCAAGGTACTGATCGGCATCCGCAAGAAGCCCGAATCCCCGCGCCTCTATGGCGGCCTTGGCCAAGCGCTCTGCACATCGCCGCAAAAGCGACCGAGCTGCTGTGTTACCGGGATCAAGCTGCTGCACATTGCGCAGCACCATGACCGCATTGCCTGAACTTGGTTCGGTTAATAACCCCTTATTAAACAGCTCCTGGCCTGTTACTAGTAAGTCGGCAACTGTCTTGAGCCGCTGTCGTTCATCCAATGCCGCATTACGCAATTGCGCTACAACGTCCTCGCCGACTCCGGCACCGGCCGCGTCGAGCACCAGTTCGTCAACGGCTGCAAGCTGGCCCTTATTTAACAACCGCTCGCCTTGCACCAATATTCGCTCTGCAATCTCGCTCATTGCCTGAAGCGCTGCAGGATTGTCTGGGTCGGTCGCGAGTACCTGTTGAAATAGTTCGACCGCGTTTTCACCCTTTGGCTGCACTAACGAGCCCGCTTGCTTAAATTCATTGCCCCGTATCAGCAGTTCGTCGATTGCTGCTTTCAATGTCGTCGCTCGAGAAATAAGTTGGCGTGCATCATCTAAGCTTCGAAGCGATTGATTGGCCGCCGCAGCTCTTTCGAGGAAGCGAATCGCTGGAGCAACTTTGCCATCGTTGGCCGCCTGCTTGGACAACTCGACGTAATGCCGCGCTAAAGTGTCCAGACCCGCCAAAGCTCCGGAATGACTGGGTGCCAGCCGCAAAATTTCTTGATAGGACTGAATCGCCGCCGCCGCACTCGGTGGATCACTCAAACCATGACTTGTGAGCAATGCCTCTGTACTTTTGAGTAACCGTTCTGCGCGATAACGATTCTGCAATTGCAGGGACAATAAGTTGATCTCTGCATCATTGGGTAGGAGCGCCATCGCCTCGTCCAGCCGCGCCGCCGCTAAATCTGTATTGTCATTAACAAGCGCGCCGGAGATATCTTGCTTCCATTCCGCTATCAGCGCGGACATCGCCTCGCGCGCCGGCCGATATTCCGGATCCAACACCAGTACTTCTTGGTAGGCCGCAGCTATGCTCGTCAGACCTTGATTAGGATCCTGCCGCAACGCCTGCGCTTTATCCCAAGCACTGACGAGCTCCGGGTCTTCGGCTAACCCCAGAGAGGCCGCGAGTGCATCGACGCTGAGCAACCGCGACGGCTGAATAATGTAACCTACGCCAATAACCAACAGCAGGGATGCCATAACGGCAAAACCGATAGCGGTGCGCCGTTGCCGGCGTTTACGCCGCAGTGTCCTCTTACTGGGACGGCCGTCGCCGCCTGTGGCCAATAAATTACCGCCGAGAACGCGCACTTCTTGGCTGGCGATATCGTCACTGCGCAGCATAATCGCGGGCCAATCCTGACCTGCAGCGAGTTCATCCAGGCACAGCGAAAGCGCCTCATAACTGTCGATTCTTTGCTCTGGGTGAGCATTAAGTAAACGTTCCAACAATGGCCGGATAAACGCAAACTGCTGCGGCAACGCTGGCAACGGCCGCTGCGTGATTTGTTCATACAACTCGGTCCGAGAACCACCCAAAAAAGGCGGCTCGCCAACTAATACCTGATATAGAACCGCACCCAGGCTGAAGTAGTCGCTTGCCGCCCGACTCTGTTGCCCCCGCAGCAGTTCCGGGCTGCAGCAGCCAGAAAGAGCGAACCGGTCAGTTAAGACATTAGATTGCTGTTCTTGAGAGTCCAGCTTTGTACACCACTGATAACCCGTGAGCACGGCGCCGCCATCGCTGCGAAAGAGTATTCGGTCTGCCGACAACGAATTATGGGTAAAGCCGGCCGCATGCAATTGCTGCAAACCAAACGCCACGTCTCTGATTATTTGTATCACCCGCTTGAGCGGCAGTCCCTGCTGCAAAAGATCAGCTAAGCGACCCTGACTGATGTACTCGACCGCGCTGTAGTGCCACGGCCCCTGCTGTCCGTGATCGATAAGCTGGGGCGCGTTATCGTGCTCGATGTCTTTAAGCACGTTGATTTCAGTTTGCATTAAAGACAGACTTTCCGGCGACCTCGCGGCTCGAATGAAACAACGCTTGTTCAGCGCCTGTTGATAGCCCAAGACAACCACTGCCTCGTCGGAGTCGCGCAATGTTTTGGTCAACGTGAAACCGGAAAGCCGTAACTCGCTAGCCATCGTTCTGGACCGTCTCAGCGCGCGAGATCTTTGTCGGTATCTCTACTAGTTCACCGGCGACGAATTGTCCCAAAACAAAGCGCCCGTCTTTGACAACAAAGTCCCCATCCAAACTCACAGCAACGCCTCTTCCATGGGCCAGCCCATTGATGCATGACTCGGCGGAGAACATCCAAGCCCGCTCTAAATATTGCAGCGCACAGTATTGATTTTCTTCGATCCGTGTCGAGCTGACGATTTCGCCATCGCGCCAAACCTGTAATTCCGACACATTATTAGGCTGCTCTTTGACACCATAACCGTGCTGTTTATTAGCAATAAACTGTCCCCGATAGACGGTGCCGTCCCGCCACAAAAAAACCCCGCCACCGGAGCGCTGGTCAGTCACAAATGATCCCACGTAGCGATTGCCGTTCGGCCAGTTGAAAGTACCCTCACCGCTCTTAACGCCGGCCACGAAGGCTCCAATATACTCTCTGCCGTCAACGTACTTTAAGTGTCCCTGTCCGTGCATAAGGCCATCGCGAAAAAGGCCGTCATAAGCTTGGCCGGTGTGCCACACCATCGCGCCTCGACCCACGCGCTTATTCTCTTTGAATTCACCCTGATAGCGGTCTTTATTTGCCCAAACGAAGCGCCCCAACCCGTGCATAGCATTTGCCGCGAAGGCGCCCTCATAAAAGTCACCATTGGCCCATCGAAGCTGGCCTTGGCCTTGACGGACGCCTTTCTCAAACTCGCCCTTGTAGACACGACCGTCGACCCACTTATAAACACCCGAGCCATCGGGTTGGTCATTTACGAAGTACCCTTCGTAACGGTCACCAGCGGCCCAGATGTAAGTGCCGTTGCCGCTCAATACGCCATCAACGACATCGCCGATATAGCGATCGCCATTTGCCAACGTCACCTCGGCACCAGTGGCAGCCGCTGCGTAAACGAGAATCAGTAAAAATAAATTAGTTCTTAAAACTTCCATGTTGCTCTTCGGGATTCGAGTGCTTTATGTTGTCCGAGAGTAAACGGAAAAAACAGCCTGCGTGGAAACAATATTCTTTATAGCGCTCTGTCTTTGCCTAGGTTTGACCAGTGGCTTTCTGGCGGGATTGCTGGGCATAGGCGGAGGTATAGTGATCGTTCCCGCGTTGGCGCTGTATTTTGCGGAACTTAACCGCCATGGCCCGGAAAACACACTGATCGTTGCGGTGGCTACTTCGTTGGCATGCATTGTCTTTACCACCGCGAGCGCGGCAATTACGCAGGTTCGCGCTGGACGAGTGAATGCTTTGGCGGTACGGCGCTTACTCCCAGCACTCGTTATCGGCAGCCCATTAGCAGGCTATTTGGCGCCACTGCTGCCTATGGCTTTTTTAAAAACGTTCTTCGGATTATTTCTCCTTGCGGTTGCCGCGGTTATGTTCCTGCAGTGGAAACCCGCGCCTCACAGGCAATTACCAGGAACCGGGCTGGCCTCCGTAATCGGTGCAGCAGTAGGTTGTGTCTCCGCGCTGGTGGGTATCGCCGGCGGTAATATTTTGGTGCCGACTCTCACTTACTTCAATGTTGCACCGCATCAGGCAACAGCCACAGCGAGCGTACTGGGGGTTCCTCTGGCGCTCTTCGGTGCACTGTCTTACGGATTCTGGGATCAGCCCACAGACGCAATAGTGATGTTGGGCTGGATCGATCTTGAGGCCGTATTGCCGATAATTGCCGGCGCAATTATCGCCGCGCCTGTTGGGGTGCGGTTCGCGCAACGTGTGCCCGCGACTATGCTAAAAAGACTGTTTGCACTGATGTTGCTGTTGGCAGCTGCACGAATGTTGAGCAGCCTCTAGCCGCTCAGCCGCTGCAGATGAGATTGCGAATCTGAATGGCTTCGGTGGGTTGATTCGCCAGCACGTCTGAGATCACCACTAATTTGCAGGCCTCGCTCAAGCCCTCCCGCTCTCGCAGCAAGTCGAATGCGCGTTGCAGTGTCTTTTCCGGGTCGCTGCTGAAGGCAATTCGATGGGCACGTACAGCGCGGTTTAAGGCCAATCGTCGGCGGGTTTGACTGTTATT
>DEBN01000133.1 GCA_002348825.1 Gammaproteobacteria bacterium UBA2955 | reverse complement strand
TTTCAGGAGGCTGGTCATATTCATTTGGCCTCTCAAAACCAAGAACAGGCGCTGGCTTCTTTTCGACGCGCTGTGGCTTTAAACGACTCGCTGTTAGCCAGCTGGCAAGCCATCATTAAGCTCTGCTCGCGCCCGGAACACTCACAGTTGCGGAAACAGGCGCTGATACAGTCGGAAAAATTATCGGCATTACCTGCCGCTTTATTGTCAGTACGAAACGCCACTGCCGAAGCTAATCTGCGCAAAGCAGAGGACATCTGCCGGCACTTCTTAAAGCAGAATCCAACCCACGTGGAAGCCATGCGGTTACTCGCTGATCTGGGCGTAAGATCGGAGGTGCTAGATGATGCTGAGTTCCTGCTTGAGTCGGCTTTAGAATTTGAGCCGGATAATCGATTTGCCCGCTATGATTACATGAACGTGCTCTATCGTCGGCAGAAGTACGCGCAAGCTCTAAACGAGGCTAAGCGGCTGTTGGCCTTAGAACCTGACAACGCCCAGTATCAGACCGGCTATGCTAATCAGTGTGTGGCCGTTGGCAACTTCGACGAAGCTCTAGGCATCTATGATGCAGTGCTAGCCCGGTTTCCAGAAACCGCACCGCTGCATCTACTGCGGGGCCACGCGCTGAAGACGATCGGTCGTAGCGATGAAGCCATTGACGCCTACCGTAGGACCTACACCACCGATCCTCGCTGCGGGGATGCCTACTGGAGCCTCGCCAACCTAAAAACCTTTCGCTTCGAAGACAATGAAGTCCAGGCAATGCGCGACCAGGAGTCCAGTGGTGAACTAACGACCGAGGACCAGGTGCATTTCTGTTTCGCCTTGGGTAAACACTACGAGGACGCCAACGACTACGCTACGTCCTTTGACTACTACAATCGCGGCAACGAACTGCGACGTAAGCAATTGGGTTTCTCTGCAGAGTTACTGTCCTCTCGGTTAGCCCTACAGCGGGATGTCATGTCGTCGGAATTGTTCACGCGGTACGCCGGCAGCGGCTGCCAAGACACCGATCCTATTTTTATTGTCGGTCTGCCACGCGCCGGCTCAACCTTATTAGAGCAAATTCTCGCCAGCCACTCGTTGGTCGACGGCACTCAGGAATTACCGAATATCGGTGCTCTGGCGTTTCAGCTGGATGGACGACGCGCAATCACAGATCAGCCGCGCTACCCCCACTGTTTGCAAGACATCGACACTGAAGAGCTGCGTAAGTATGGCGAGCAGTTTCTCGTCGACACCCGGATTCACCGTCGCGGTGCGCCATTTTTTATCGACAAAATGCCAAATAATTTTCGGCACATCGGCCTGATCCAATTAATCCTGCCGAACGCCAAAATCATTGACGCGCGACGCGAACCTTTGGCCTGCTGCTTTAGCGGATTTAAACAACTATTTTCCAGTGGGCAGGAATTCACCTACGGTTTGGAACAGATCGGCCAGTACTATAATGATTACCTCGACCTAATGGACCACTGGGACACGGTGCTGCCCGGAAAAGTATTACGGGTACAACACGAAGATGTGGTCGACGATCTGGATGGGCAAGTAAGGCGCTTACTCGACTACTGCGAACTGCCTTTCGAACAAGCGTGCATAGACTTTCACACGACCGAACGGAGCGTTCGAACGCCTAGTTCAGAACAGGTCCGACAACCCATATTTACCACCAGTCTGGAAGCGCACAAACCCTATGAACCTTGGCTCGGGCCGCTACAGCAGATACTCGAGCAACGCGCAACCTAACGGAGTCCCTTTAGCCTCCTTCGATCCGCGGGATCAGATACACCTCTGCGTCTTCAGGAATAGTTACGGTCCAATCGTCGCGGAAGATTTGGCCGTTGATGGAAACAGCAACGCCACGATCAATATGACCCTGTAGGTCGGGGTAGCGCAGTAACAGGGCGTGCATCAGCTCGTCAATAGATGACGCCCGAACGTGAATCGTTTCCGGGCCGTCGCCGACCCGAATCATACTGCTGAAGCTAACCTGCATCCCTTGCATCGAGAGCAGACAGCACACGCGGCGGCGACATTGGCGCATGCGTCATACGCACACCGGTAGCATCAGCAATGGCATTTCCGACCGCGCCCAGCGGTGGCACGATCGATGTTTCCCCCACCCCTCTGATGCCATAAGGGTGATTAGGATTCGGCACTTCGAGAATCTGCGTGTCTATAAACGGCATGTCTGAACAAACGGGAATGCGGTAATCCAAAAACCCTGCATTCTGCAAGCGACCATCGTCGCCGTAGATGTACTCTTCATTCAGCGCCCAGCCGATGCCCTGAGCCGCGGCGCCTTGAAACTGCCCTTCGACATAGTCGGGATTAATGGCTTTGCCTGCGTCTTGAACCACTGTGTAGCGAACCACCTGCGAGCGGCCTGTTTCCGGGTCGACTTCAACATCACAGATATGACTGGCGAATCCCATACCCGCGCCGTCAGCGACAATTTCGTTGTGACCCGCAATAGGTCCGCCCGTGCGCCCGGCTTTGGCGGCGATTTCTTTTAACGTCAGTGCCGGCAGATTGCTGTGCATGTCGCCAGTAGCAATGGCCTGGCCGCCTTGCCACTCGACGTCTTCCAGCGGAATGCCCCACATCGAGGCCGCGCGCTGCTTCAATACGCCAATGGCGTCGCGTGCAGCGAAGATCGTCGCCATTCCCGACGAAAAGGTGCCACGACTGCCCTCGGTGGTATCATTGTGTCCGAGCGAAGCGGTATCGCCGATGCTTACTTTCACATCATCATAGGCAATCCCCAACTCTTCTGCGGCGATCATTGCCATAGATGAACGCGCACCACCGACATCAACTGTGCCAACATTCAGGTTGACCGTACCGTCTACGCCAATATTTAGATCTACACAGGTCTGACCGCCAATATTGAACCAGAAGCCGCATGCGACACCGCGTCCTTGATTTTTTTTCAACTTGGCGCGCATATGTGGATGCGACTTCACGGCTTCGAGGGTATTTTCTATGCCAATGGGTCCGTAGGTTGGTCCGTAAGGCGCTTGGGTGCCCTCCCGTGCGACATTCTTCAGGCGCACATCAATCGGACTCTGACCGATTTCTTTGGCAATAACATCTATCGTACTCTCCACCGCAAATGCTGCCATGGGGGCAGATGGCGCGCGATACGCCGCAACCTTGGGGCGATTAACCACAACATCCCAGCCAATCGAGCGATTATTCCTGATGTCATAGCATGCAAACGCGGTCATGCATCCAAGCATTGCCCAAGTGCCGGGAAACGCACCACCCTGATAACGCATCTCCGCCACCGCCGCGGTAATGGTACCGTCTTTCTTTGCGCCCATTTTGATATCAATCGACGTCGAAGAGGTTGGACCGCTGGCGCGAAAGACTTCTTCGCGGCTCATCACCAGCTTTACCGGCCGGTTGGCCTTACGCGAGAGCGCCAGTGCAACGGGCTCCGCCCAGACATGGGTCTTGCCACCAAAACCACCGCCGATTTCAGATGAAGTGACTTTAAGTTTCGCCATGTCCAAACCCAACAACGTTGCGCAGACGTTGCGAAACGAAAAGTGGCCTTGAGTAGTGACCCAGAGCTCGGCGGTTCCGTCAGGATTAACCGATGCGAGACAGGCGTGGGGTTCGATATACCCTTGGTGAGTCTGCTCGGTCTTATAAGAGCGCTCGACGATAACGTCCGCTTCGGCAAATCCAGCGTCCACATCGCCGTACCCCATCTGAGTGCGCGCACTTATGTTCGAGGGTGCAGTTGGAGTCGGTTCAACGCCGCGAGTAAACATATTTTCATGCAGTACCGGCGCATCCGGCCGCATTGCGTCGTCAACATCCGTGACATGCGGAAGTTTCTTGTATTTCACGTCAATAAGTTTCAGTGCCTTGGCAGCGATCTGCTCGTCCACCGCTGCAACAGCTGCAACAGCATGTCCGTCATAGAGGGCGCGGCCACGCGCCATACAGTTCTCTAAAATGTGGGCCATGCCCTGATCGCCATTGGTCAGATCGGGAAGGTCGGTACAGGTGATGATCGCCTTCACACCTTGCAATTTTTCCGCCTTCGCGGTGTCGATTTTGAGGATTTTTGCGTGGGGATGAGGTGACCGCAATACGCGACCTACCAGTCCGCCGGGCGCACTGGCATCTGCCCCGTAGCGCGCCTTACCCGTGACCTTGTCGATGCCGTCCGGACGCGTGTACCGCGAACCGACCACTTTATAGTCTTTGTCTACGTAACGATTATCGTGTGCCATATTTGATCCTGCTCTGTCTGTAACGGCCTAGCGGCGGCTGCGCATCTGTTTCGCCGCAGCTTGCACTGCGCGGACAATTTTGTCGTAACCGGTGCATCGACATAAATTGCCAGCCAACGCATAACGAATTTCGGTTTCATCCGGATTTGGGTTGCGTTCAAG
>DEBN01000050.1 GCA_002348825.1 Gammaproteobacteria bacterium UBA2955 | reverse complement strand
AAAAGGCGGTGTTGGAAAAACCACTACAACCGTTAATTTGGCGGCCGCGCTGGCAGCGTTAGACGAACGGGTGCTGATGGTGGACCTAGATCCGCAAGGTAACGCAACCATGGGCAGTGGCGTAAACAAAAACGAGCTGCAAGCGTCCAGTTACCATTGGTTGCTTGCAGAGGTCCCATTTGCGGCGGCGTCCCAGACATCGCCGGCGAGCTATCGAGTGATGCCTTCCAACATTGATTTAACGGCCGCCGAGGTTGCGCTGCTGCAACATGACGAGCGCGAATTCGTTATGCGTGGGCTGTTGCAAAGAGACGCACTAGATTATGACTACGTGTTGATTGACTGTCCGCCGTCGCTAAACATTTTGACGGTAAACGCGCTGGTCGCGGCAACCAGTGTGCTTATTCCAATGCAATGCGAGTATTACGCGCTGGAAGGTCTTAGCGCCTTGTTGGATACGGTTGACGGGATTCGTGAAGAGGCTAATCCGCAGCTGCAAATCGAGGGGTTATTGCGCACCATGTATGACCCACGCAATGGCTTGACCCGAGACGTTTCGCGACAATTAATCCACTATTTTGGCGATCAAGTGTTTCGAACCGTGGTGCCGCGCAATGTGCGCCTTGCCGAAGCGCCGAGCCATGGTTTACCAATACTGCATTACGATAGAGGGTCACGGGGCTCCCTTGCCTACCAAGCGTTGGCCGCCGAAGTGCGCAAACGTAACGCCTGAGTACTAGGCGCATGCAACCAGTTTAGAGCATCAGCACATGACGAAGAAGAAATTAGGTAAAGGATTGGATGCCCTGCTCTCACGCCCAACCAGTGGGCCGAAAAAGAGCGCGCTTGAGCCCGATGGTTCAACAATGCAGAGCGCTGCTCACGTTCTGGCCGAAATTGCGATTGCGGACATCAAACCCAGCCCGTTCCAGCCTAGAAGAGAATTTTCCGCCGAAGCCTTGGACGAGTTGGCGGCGTCTATCCAGCACCATGGCGTGCTCCAACCCGTCGTGGTCCGAGCCCTGCCGCAGGGGGGCTTTGAACTTATTGCCGGCGAGCGCCGCTGGCGCGCCGCCCAGCAAGCGGGGTTGCAAACGATTCCGGTTGTGCAACGCGACGTAAGCGATAGAGAGGCATCGGCGTTCGCGCTTATCGAGAATATTCAGCGTGAAAACCTGAATGTTGTGGAAGAGGCGCTAGGTTTGTCGCGCTTGCGCTCGGAGTTTGAGTTAACGCAGCAAGAACTTGCTGAAGTGGTGGGTAAATCGCGGGCTGCGATTGCGAACAGTTTGCGCTTGCTGAATTTAGGCAGTGTCGCGCGTGATTTGTTAATGACGGGCCAGCTAAACATGGGCCATGCACGGGCGCTGCTTGGACTGACCGGCACGGAACAAGACGTGGTTGCTCAGGATGTCGCAACAAAGCAACTGTCGGTGCGCCAAACCGAAGCCTTGGTGCGTAAATTGTCGGCCAACTCGGCTAAGCAAAAACCGAGCGTGAGCGACAAAGACAATGACACCGTGCTGTTAGAGCGGCGCCTGTCGGACCATCTCGGTGCCAGCGTAAGCATTACCCAGCGCTCGCACGGTCGAGGAGAGGTACTGATCAAGTACGGCAACTTAGATGAGTTGGACGGCGTGCTGCGGCGCCTGAACTTCACCGAGTGATTCTGGACAAATTAATTTGAATCAACAGGGGCGGGCGTCTACAATCCGTCAGCCGCCGAGCAGGGTAAAAATGAAACTTCAAGCAGCTTTGTTCTGGGTGCAAGCGATTATCGTCGTAATGTGTTTCGGGGCAGGCCTAGTTTGGCCTGAGATGGGATTGGATGCAGGCTTAGGTAGCCTAAGCGCGTTCATCTCCTACTCAGCATTTAGTTTAGCCTTTCGAAAAGCTAAATCTTTTTCGGATGTTTTAGGTTGCGAAATTTTTAAATTGATCACAATTGCTTCCTCGGTCGCGGTCGTGTTTTTGGTCATGCAGCCCAGTCCAATATTTTTTGTGGCGGGATTCCTCCTCGCACAGGTTGCCTCGATCGCGGTGCCGCTTAGGATGCAAGGGTTGGAGCGCAATTGAGCGCTGAACAGTAAGGTATGAATCTCGAATGGTAAGGAATTAGATCGAATGGCAGGTGACGCAAAAACCTCGGCAGAATATATCCAACACCATTTAACCAATCTGACGTACGGACGGTTTCCTGATGGCTCTTGGGGATTCGCTCATAGCGCTGAAGAAGCCGCATCTATGGGGTTTTACGCCGTGCATGTTGACTCTATGGCTTGGTCCATAGGCCTCGGCCTCATTTTTTTGTTGATCTTTGGTGTCACAGCGCGGCACGCAACGTCGGGAATCCCAGGGAATTTGCAGAATGCCGTTGAAATGGTCGTAGAGACGATTGAAGACACAACTTCAAGTATTTTTTCGTATAAAAACCCAATGGTTGCACCAATGGCCCTCACCATATTTGTGTGGGTCTTCCTGATGAATCTGATGGATCTCGTGCCCGTCGATTGGTTGCCTGAGCTGGCCATGGTGCTTGGGGTGTCGCATATGAAAGTTGTCCCGACCACAGATGTGAATATCACAATGGCGATGGCGCTAACGATATTTGTTGCGGTTATTTTCTACAGCATAAAGTGCAAAGGCCTTATTGGTTTCGCTAAAGAGCTCACGCTTCACCCATTCCCGTCGGTTTTCGCTATTCCAATAAACTTTCTTCTTGAGTTCGTAACCCTGATTGCTAAACCGTTATCGCTCGGGTTGCGTTTATTCGGGAACATGTTTGCAGGAGAGATGATTTTCATACTGATAGCAATACTGTTCAGCTCTGCTATTTGGTTCGTGATGGGTGGAGTGTTGCAGTGGGCTTGGGCTGTCTTCCACGTGCTGATCATAACGCTGCAGGCTTACATTTTCGCCGTATTGTCAGTCGTATACATGGCACAAGCGCACGATGCGGAAGAGCATTAATTTTCAAAATCACAGCAAAATTTCACAGCAACTAGGAGAAAATAGTGGAACAGGGTTTACTTTATATAGCGGCAGGTTTGATGGCTGGTCTCGGCGCCATTGGCGCCGCGGTTGGTGTGGGCGTTCTAGGGGGCAAGTACATAGAGGGGATTGCTCGTCAGCCTGAACTTCAACCAATGCTTCTGCAGAATATGTTTATCGTGCTTGGCTTGGTAGATGCGGTCCCAGTTATCTCACTAGTTTTGGGGTTGGTGACGATGTTTGCTGTTGCCGGCTTGTAAGCCAAAACCCTTCGCTACGCGGGAGGGATTTAGAGAGAGGGGAAATACCTCTTTTACAATCAAGGACGACTTTCCTTTCGGGGTAGGCACTTCTGGGATTAATGGAGTTCAAAACTAATCATGAATATGAACTTAACGCTTTTCGGGCAAAGCATAACGTTTGCCGTCTTCGTTTGGTTTTGTTACCGATACATTTGGCCGCCGATAATTTCGATGATGAGAGAAAGACAAGAGAATATCGCGGAAGGATTGAGGGCTTCTGAGGAAGCCGAGGAGAAGCTGTCAAAAGCCGCTAACGAAGCCGAGTTAGAACTGACTGCGGCGAAGAAAGAGGCTGCTGGTATAATCGAACAGGCGCGCTCCAGAGCTAACAAGCTTGTTGAAGAGGCTAAAATTGAAGCTCGATCTGAAGGGGAACGGTTGATCGATGCCGCAAAGGCCGAAATAGAGCAGGAGGTTAATCGCGCGAAAGAGTCTTTGCGCGGCCAAGTCGCTGCGCTGGTTATTGATGGAGCCGAGCAGGTGCTCAAAGACAGCATAGACGCAGATAAGCATGAGCAAATGCTACAGCAACTCGCGGCAGAGCTGTAGGCGATGGCAGAACTCGCAACCATCGCTCGACCCTACGCGAATGCGGTTTTTGATCTCGCTAAAAGCGCCGGTTCATTAGACGCCTGGTCCCGAATGTTGGCGGTGCTCGCATCAACAGCGGAGCACGAAACAGTGAGCGTGTTGCTTTCGAGTCCGGATCTTTCGCCAATTGCAAAGGCTGGAAAGCTCGGGGAACTGTGCGGCGACGAAATCGACGACCAAGCCCGGAAATTTCTCTTTGCCTTGGCGGACCATGACCGACTGTCGCTCGTGAACGAAATAACGACGCAGTTCGAAGCCTTGCGTGCAGAGGAATTGCGCAGTCTGGACGTCATGGTTACAGCGGCTTACGAGCTAACCGCTGGTCAGAAGGAGTCGTTGGCGCAAGCGTTGAGCAAAAAATTCGAAAAAGAGGTCGCTTTGGAATCCGCTGTAGACGCATCGCTGATGGGTGGTGCGATCATTCGCGCAGGCGATATTGTGATCGACGGTTCGGTAAAAGGAAGACTGACCAAGCTGGTCGACGCGCTCGTGCAGGTTTAACGAAAAACACTACAACGGCCTTGAGTAGAAACAGGTTTTAACAGGAACTGAATATGCAACAACTTAACCCATCTGAAATCAGCGATATTATTAAAGGTCGCATTCAGGGTCTCGATGTTACTGCGGAAGCGCAGAACGAAGGCACGATCGTTGGTGTGTCTGACGGTATCGTACGTATTCACGGTTTGGCGGATGCGCAATATGGCGAAATGATCGAGTTCGACGGATCGCTTTACGGCATGGCGTTGAACCTAGAGCGCGACTCGGTGGGCGTGGTTGTGCTGGGTGACTATGACAATCTTACAGAGGGCATGACCGCCCGTTGTACGGGCCGCATTTTAGAGGTGCCGGTCGGACCGGAATTGTTAGGTCGGGTTGTCGACTCTTTGGGTAATCCCATCGATGGCAAGGGTCCTATCAATTCGGCCCAGTCGTCGCCGATTGAAAAAGTTGCCCCTGGGGTTATCGCTCGGCAGTCGGTTGATCAGCCCGTTCAGATCGGTTTTAAGTG
>DEBN01000187.1 GCA_002348825.1 Gammaproteobacteria bacterium UBA2955 | reverse complement strand
AGGTTTCGGCAACGGCATGTCCGGGGGGTTTGCGTTTCAGTACGACCCGCTTGGTATGTTGCGCGATTCGGTCAGCCACGACTCGGTGTTGCTCGGTTCCGCCGAAGACGACAATTCCATGGGCGCGGTGTTCCGATCTGCAATTCAGTTGCTCCTGCAATGGCATCTTGAAGCGACCGCCTCGCCGCTTGCGCGTCGACTGCTCGAAAACTGGGACCAAGAGGTACAGAATTTTTATTGGGTGATGCCGAAATCGCTGCTCCAGTATCAAGACGCGGATGAAATTCTGGCGGTTAAAACGCGCAAAGAACTGGTGGAGGAGGTGTCCAAATCGTTGGCACGGGCTCAGATTTTACGGCTGAAGAAAGCGTGGAAAGATGCGGCAAACGTGCTCGACGGGCATCCGCCTAGCGAGGCCGAGAGCGAAAGCACCAAAATGTTTCAGCTGGTGAACAGTTGGACGGTGCTCGATCTTGCTCAGGAAATCACCAGGCGCCGCCTGATTTCGGCGAGCCAAGCGGAACTTGAGAAAGCGACTCGCAATCTCATCATGGTTGAGGATTTCGAATTAGAAAATCGCTTAAGCAAACATGCAAAGGCTGCCTTGGCAGGGTACGACGATTTACAGCTGGCTTCGCTGGTAGCCCACAA
The DNA here is from genome assembly GCA_002348825.1 of Gammaproteobacteria bacterium UBA2955. Taxonomy (GTDB): domain Bacteria; phylum Pseudomonadota; class Gammaproteobacteria; order Pseudomonadales; family Azotimanducaceae; genus UBA4421. The sequence continues at coordinate 2,197 of DEBN01000187.1, read as the reverse complement.
ACGACTAACAGACTTCAAAGATGCGCTCGCGCGACGCAATGTGAGGTCCATCGACAGCTACGCCACCTACGGTTGGATCATTTGCCAAGACGCTAAGAACGCGGATCGTCTCGGCGAGGTGCCNNTAGCGAGGCCGAGAGCGAAAGCACAAAAATGTTTCAGCTGGTAAACAGCTGGACGGTGCTCGATCTTGCGCAGGAAATCACCAAGCGCCGCCTGATTTCGGCGAGCCAAGCGGAACTTGAGAAAGCGACTCGCAATCTCATCATGGTTGAGGATTTCGAATTAGAGAATCGCTTAAACAAACATGCAAAGGCTGCCTTGGCAGAGTACGACGACTTACAGCTGGCTTCGCTGGTAGCGCACAAGCGACTAACAGACTTTAAAGATGCGCTCGCGCGACGCAATGTGAGGTCCATCGACAGCTACGCCACCTACGGTTGGATCATATGCCAAGACGCCAAGAACGCGGATCGTCTCGGCGAGGTACCGTGCTTTGAAGCGCTGTTTGCAGGTCAGGTCGTGCCTGACCGGGTACAGGTCTCGGGAGCGTCCTAATCACGTGAAAGCACCTGAGTTTCCCAGTGATGCCCCTTTTAGCGACCAACAGCAAGCGTGGTTAACCGGTTTCGTTGCGGGGCTAAGCACCCAACTGGCGCAGCTGGCTGCAGATAACCCAAACCTCAAAACGGAACAGGCGAACCAGCCTGCACTGCACGTGCTTTTCGGCTCGCAATCCGGCAACGCCGAGTTGGTCGCCGAGGAGGCCAGTGCCATGGCATCGGGTATGGGGTTTAAAACTACGCTGTCCGATCTGAACGCCACTTCGATGGCGGAACTGGAACAAATAGAACAGGCCATCTTTGTCGTGTCCACCCACGGCGAAGGCGAAATGCCCGATAACGCTGAGCTGTTCTGGGAGGCGCTCGCTGCAACCACGGCACCGCGGCTCGATCAGCTCAAATTTGGGGTGCTCGGACTGGGAGACACGAGTTACGACGAATTCTGTCAAGCCGCAAAAATTCTCGACACGCGCCTAGAACAACTTGGCGCGTCGCGACTAACCGCTCGACAAGATTGTGACGTTGACTACGAAGACCTCGCAGACGCATGGATTGCCGGTGTTCTGCCCCTGCTTCAGGACGAGCCCGCAGCGGCTGCGGCGTCTACGCAAACATCCGAGCCGCTGGCCAAAAAGAAAAAATCCCAATGGTCGAAGAAAAACCCGTTCGTCTCCGAATTATTGGAGAACCGGCTCCTATCCGGAGCAAATTCGAAAAAAGAAGTGCGCCACTACGCCTTAAATCTGGCAGAGAGCGGCCTGACATACACACCAGGTGATGCGCTCAACGTTGTGCCCGAAAATCACCCCGATCTTGTGACAGCACTGCTGAACCAGGTTGGATTTTCTGCAAGCACGGAGATTACCGATCACGACGCTCCTCTCGGCGCGCTTCTTACATCACAGTTCGAAATCGTTACGCCTTCGAAAGAATTGATCGCCGAGATCACGGCTCGATCTAAGGACTCCGAATTGCGGTCGCTGGAGTCCAGCGGTGATAAGCGAGCTAAAGACGCTTTTTTTTGGGGCAAAGATTGCCTCGACCTGCTCGGCATCGAGTTACAACAACGGCTAACTGTCGATGAATTCGTCGCGTTGCTTAAACCACTGCAGCATCGCGCCTATTCAATCTCCTCCAGTCAAAGAGTGCACGAAAACGAAGTGCACATGACCATCGCCGCTGTCAGATGGATGGAAAATGATCGACAACATCGCGGCGTTGCCTCGACTTGGCTTGCAGACGCGCTTCAGCTCGGCGCCCACAGCCCCATTTTCATAACCCAAAATAACAACTTCAGAGTCCCTGAGGACGACCATGCCCCCATGATCATGGTTGGTCCAGGCACAGGAATAGCGCCCTTTCGCGCCTTTCTTCAGGAACGCGAAGCCTGTGGTGCCGGGGGAAAAAATTGGCTGTTCTTCGGCGATCAGCATGAACGGAGCGATTTTCTGTATCGAGAAGAGCTCACTGACTGGCTCGGTAGAGGCGTGCTGCACAAACTCGATCTGGCGTTTTCTCGCGACCAGCAGGAAAAAATATACGTTCAGAATCGAATGCTCGAAAACAGCAGGAACTTATATCAATGGTTGGAAGAAGGCGCCTACTTTTATGTCTGCGGCGACGCCGACCGCATG
>DEBN01000049.1:1990-3778 GCA_002348825.1 Gammaproteobacteria bacterium UBA2955 | reverse complement strand
GGATCTCTAGCGTTAGCGTTTGGTGTAGAACGCATCGTCCCCGATCTGGAAATCCCCATGGGCGAGACACTGCTGGAAACTCAGTACACCCCATCTGAGGCGGAAAACACCATATTAGACGATGCCACCCAGAGCTCTGATGATACGACTCAGGACTACATAAAACAGATGACGGAGCGCGGCGACGCCGTTTCAACCATCCAAGGCCAGTATGTTCAGGTGCTGGAGGAATTGGAAAACGAAATCGAAACGGGGCAGGTAAATGTCAACATCGACGGGGAGAAAATCGTTGTTGAAATGACCGAAGGCGATCAAGGCTCCAAAGGTAAATCAGGACGCGGACTGGGTGGCGTTTCTCAGAAGACAATCGAAGTAGCCAATAAGATCTATGATTTAACCATATCGGGAGTCACCGACGTCGTCGTTAAGCGAGAGCCTGGATGGGAAGCTAAGGGGCGCGAGGTTACAACCCTTAGCAGCATTGAAGAAATCAAGTCAGCGCTCTCCGAGGAGATCGCCGATGGAATCGCTGAAGTAGAGAAACAAGGCGACAGCGTGCTTATTCGCTTGACCAAAGCCGATAGCTTTGTCTCCGGCGAAGCCACGTTGAGTAGAAACTTCGAGGACACCCTACTGCGGGTTGGTACTGCCTTAGAAGACACGATCGGCGTTATCCGCGTCGAAGGCCACACCGATAATCAAATGGTTGGATTCAGCGATCGCTATAAATCTAACTTTGATTTATCTGCTGCTCGAGCAGCCGCTGTGGCGGACTACCTGATGGCGCGCACTCAGCTACAAACGGGTCGGATGACGATAACCGGCCTCGCTGATACAAAGCCCATGGCGGACAATGCCACTGCCGAGGGGCGAGCCAAAAACAGAAGAATTGAGTTGTATTTAGATGAGTGAGTTTGTCGAAGAGGCGGACTGCCCACCAGGATCACCGCCTTGGATGTCTACTTTTGCCGATCTGGCAACATTGTTGATGGCTTTCTTTGTTCTTATTGTCTCCCAAACGAGAGTTGCGGACCCGGACGAGTGGGACAAGTTAGGGAACATCTTTCGCGAGAGCATTGGCCTTTTCGCAAAGGAGGGCGGAGACGAAATGCCCCAGGGCGACACTGCCGAGACCATAAATTTTCGTAACCAAGCCACCGAGCAGGCGTTCGAGGTCAAAGAGAAGACCACTTCAGAGGTGCCCAAGGAGATTCAGCTGGCGGTAACCGAGTTGGCAGGCGAATTCGACACCTATGCCGACTTGGAAATTCTCAAAGAGACGCTAGCGACAGCGGTCGCCGCCGGGAAGGTGGAGCTTAAGTCGATGGATGGCAAGTTAGTGGTAACCGTTAAAGGCGAGGCAGACGACGACGGTACTGCAGACAACGATGAGACACTCGATGAGGGCGAGATCGATTCCGAAACTCTTGAGCTCTATGCAAAAATTGCAGAGGTTCAAGCAGAAATCGAAACCGAGGTTGTGGTTGAGCAGTTGGACCTGAGTCGACAAGAGCTCGCCCGGGACGAGGGTTACGAACAGCGCATAACCCAGCAGTTCGAGGCGCTTAAGATCAATCTGAAACAGGAAGTAGATGCGGGCCTCGCGAAGATCGAGATGATCGAAGAAAAGATCGTTATCAAATTAGCGTCTCAAGACTCGTTCGATTCCGGCTTCGCGACAATTAAGTCTAGTTTTCTACCGACCTTGGGCCGAGTGCGCGACGCCGTTTCAGGAACCCCCGAGCGCATCACTGTTTCTGGCCATACCGACAACGTGCCGATTATGTT
>DEBN01000049.1:0-1581 GCA_002348825.1 Gammaproteobacteria bacterium UBA2955 | reverse complement strand
CCAAACGTCCAGCAAAGCCGCCTGCGCGTTTATGGCTTCGCCGACACCCGGCCCGCTGCGGATAACGACACCCGCGAAGGCCGCGCAGAAAATCGACGTATCGAGATCGAAATCGGACAGTAGTCCATGCCAGAGCGAACTTCACCGGTGCCCATCTCTTGCTGGCAGTGTCGACACTTTCAAACCAGTTGGGATAAGAATTTTCCCTATCTATGCAGGCAACTGAACTTTAAGAGCAAGGCGTTACCCAGCATCGAAGTTAAACAGTCGTCAGGCCGAGACTGCCTCTCTTTTCAGGCTAAACTGCCGCGTAATTGATCGACTCATACACAAGGTTGTGCCGTGACTGTAAGTCGAAATAACGACATCGTTGGCTATGGGCTGCTGGCTATTTCAATCGGGGCCGCTGCGAGCATTGCCGGTAATCTTTTCGTGCAGAGCGAAGTGCTTTTTGTTTGGGCTAGGGAACTGCTGCAACCGGCTTTTGCTGCTGCATCACTCAACGGTACCGTTTTATTGCAGGCGCTTGCTCTGCTTTTTGGCGCCGCTCTGATCTTACAAATTCGTAAGCGATTTGGCGTAACCGACTGGTCCGGGCCTGCTGAAAGCATGTTCGCCCTGCAATACCGAGCCGGCCCACCCCTCGATACCCGCATTGGCACCGGTTCAGTGCTCGCGGCATTTGTTGCCTGTGGCTGCGGCGCACCCGTAGGCCAATATGGACCGGTCATACACCTTGGTGCCACCATCAGTCAGGCCTTGAGGAATCGTATTCGCACGCCGCTGCGTCCCGACATTATGCTGGCTTGCGGTATGAGCGCTGCCATAACCGGGGCCTTTAATGCGCCCTTAGCCGCAATGGCGTTCGTGTTCGAAGTGATGTTACGCCGCTTTACGGTATCGGTAATTGCAGCGGTCGCGGTCGCCACCGCCAGCGCCTACTCGGTGGACCACGCGCTATTTGATCAAAGCGTGTTCCTGCCGCTGACAATCGACGAGCCAAATATTCAACACTGGGCCATCGCGTTTACCATCGCACCGCTCTGTGCGCTCGTGGCATGGTTTTACATTCGCAGTTTACAGCACACGCAACGCTGGACCCGCGGCTTACCGGTCGGACCGGGAGTCAAACTCGGTCTGTGTGCGCTCATCTGCTCGCTACTCGGCGGTTTAGCACCGGAGCTCCTCGGGCTGGGCCGTCAACCGCTGCAGGACATGCTATCTGGTTCTTTGGGCATCGGCCTGCTGGTTGTATTGCTGTTTGGAAAGATTTTACTGACCAGTGCCTGTATCGCGTCGGGCTTCTACGGCGGCATCGTCGCAACCGCGCTCATTATTGGCGCCACCGCAGGCGCGTTGCTGGCCAAAGGACTGATGCTCATAGGGATCGCTGACTGGACACCATTGCTGCTGCTCAATGCCATGGCCGGGGTTGCCGCTGCGGTGATCGGTGCACCGGTCACGGTGACCCTCCTGGTCATAGAGCTGACCGGTTCCGGGGTTAACGGCCTGTTGGTTGTCGTGACGGCTTACACCAGCACGTGGCTCACGCGCACCTACCTGAGCCCCTCGTATTATCAA
>DEBN01000051.1 GCA_002348825.1 Gammaproteobacteria bacterium UBA2955 | reverse complement strand
TTGTTCACGCATGATCGGCCACACGGCGTGGGAACAGTATGCCGCACCCAGCAGATGCACGTTAACGACCATATCAAAATCATCTAAGGTCATCTTCGAGAACGATTTGTCACGCAGGATACCGGCGTTGTTTATGAGCACATCCACGCGCCCCCAGGCGTTCATCGCATCGTCCACCATACTTTGGGCGCCCGCACGGTCCGACACAGAGCCTCCGTTCGCCACTGCCTCACCGCCCATAGCTTTGATTTCTGCGACCACCGCTTCAGCCGCAGCAGACGAACCACCACTGCCATCCATAGCACCGCCTAAATCATTGACTACAACCTTGGCGCCTCGACGCGCAAGCTCTAGCGCATGGCATCGACCTAAGCCGCCCCCCGCTCCAGTAACGATGGCAACTTGATCTGCAAATGAAACGGTCATGTGGTTCTCCAATAGTGGTTAAGGTCGAATAGGAAATGGGGTCGGTCCGGTCAGCGTATCCAGCGTCGGTTGAATCCACTCGATCCAATCGCACAAAACAGGTCGCGTCTCGCGTGGGTCGATCAATTCGTGAACGGCAAAAGACTCGGCACGCGGGAACGGCGAACGCGCTTCGCGCAACCTATCCTCCAGTTCTGCGCGCTTCGCATCCGGGTCAGCGGCCGCTGCGATCTCGCGATGAAACGCCACAGCCACACCGCCTTCAATTGGCAGAGCGCCGGATTCCACAGAGGGCCAGGCCAATACGTAGGCCCCAGGCGCATAGTGCGCAGCAGTCGCCACACCGAAACCCTTGTGTACTTGAATCACCGCCCACGGTATCGAGGCCTGCGCTGCGGCGGCGACAGCGGCCATTCCATAGCGAATAGTGCCGGCGCGCTCGGACTCCGGACCGATCATAAAGCCCGGCTGGTCGACAAAGTTCACCACGGGCACATGAAAGGTGTCGCACATTTCCACAAAGCGCCGGTACTTTTGCGCCGCTTCTGCGGTCATGGCGCCCGCGTAATGCATACAGTCATTGGCTAAAACACCTACCGGCTGCCCGGCCAGAGTCGCGAGTCCACAAATCTGGCTGGGACCATAGAACTCGCCGATTTCAAAGAAACTTTGCTTATCCACAATCATGTCGATAATCGCGCGCATATCAAACCCGCTGTTGCTGTCGCGCGGGATCGCCTCCAGCAGTGCTTGTTCGCTGCGCTGCACCGGATCCTCATTTGCATAGCGCGGAGTGCGTTGCCAAACATTACTCGGCAAATAGGACAGAAATCGGCGGATCTGGGCCAGCGCATCGTGTTCGTCAACCGCTAGGTTATCGACAATGCCGCTGCGCACATGAACGGCCGCGCCGCCGAGCTCTTCCTTAGTCATTTTGACACCAAGCGCCCGGGTCACCAGCGCTGGGCCGCCAATCAAAACCTGCGCCGTATGTTCGGTCATCACCGAAAAATGCGAAGCCACAAGGCGCCCGGCGGGGAATCCAGCAACAGCCCCTAACGCGGCCGAAGCGATCGGTACGCAGCCCATGGCATCGGCAATAATCTTAAAGCGTGGTTCGGTGAACACGGGCTCTCCCACCGTGCCGCCTTTCTTGCCACCACCCTTGACGCTGCCGCCGCCGCCCTCGAGCATGCGTACTAACGGGGTCTTGTACTGCACTGCAAGGTGTTCGGCGTAGACGCTTTTGCGCAGTCCGGCGGCATTTGGCGACCCGCCTTTCAGCGTAAAGTCTTCGCCAGCCGCAACAATTCGACGTCGGTCGACCTGACCAAATCCGACCACATAGTTGGCGGGCGCATATTCAATCAGTTCACCGTCATCGTCATAAACCGGGCTGGCGGTGGCACGCCCATGTTCCTGAAAGCTGTCTTCGTCCAGCAATACACCGATGCGCTCGCGTATGGTCATGCGCCCGCGCGCATGCTGCTTCGCAATGCCGTCCTTGCCACCCTGCTGCTGCGCCAGGTAGCGGCGCCGCTCGATTTCTTTAACTTCTTGTTCCCAACTCATGACACTACTCGGGATCGGAAAATTCCGGGGCTCGTTTGGCAAAGTTTGCTGCAATGGCCTCTACCTGATTGGCTGTTCCGATCAAACCGGCCTGCAGCTCGGCTTCCAATTCAAGGCCCGTTTTGGCGTCGGCGTGCCAAGCAGTTTCAAACAGCTGTTTTGCTGCGCGAATAGCTTCAGGCGATTTAGACGCGATCTCTCGTGCCATATCCATGGCCTCGGCATACGGGTCGTCGGCCACTTGGGTGACAAGCCCCAACTGCTGAGCCTCATGGCCGCTGAGCACTCGTCCGGTAAACGTTAGTTGTTTCGCGACGTCGATGGGCAAAATGTCTCGTAAGGTTTGCGTGATGCTCATGTCCGGCACCAAACCCCATTTTATTTCCATAACCGACATCTTTAGATCTGGCGCGGCTATTCGAATATCAGCACCTAAGGCCACCTGAGCACCACCGCCGTAGGCAACGCCATGTAATGCCGCTATCACCGGCACCTGCAAATACTTCCATACCAGCGCCGGTCGCTGAGCAAAATTTTCCACTCGACCGTCGGTATCTAACAAAGACTTTGGCGTATCTGCACCATTGTCCGCAGATGCGGCAGGCTCAGCGTCGCCCATTTTGGCGAAACTCTGCATGTCCAAACCAGCACAAAAGCCTCTCCCATTACCCGACAAAACCACAGCACGCAGCGATTTTTCGTCGCGCAAACGCTCCCCTGCATCGATAATTGCCTTAAACATCGGCGCGCTTAGCGCGTTGTATTTTTCCGGTCGATTGAGCCGAACATCGGCAACCCCGTCCTGTATTGCAACTGTGACCAGTTCTTCTTGCATCAGACACCTCCTGCTTGTTTTCTCTGGGCGTGGCCCGCTTTAAGCCTCTATAACCAGCAACAGCTGATCCTCTTCCACTTGATCTTCTGGCTGCACCAGTACTTCCTGTACGGTACCGGCCACCGGTGACTCTACCGGAATCTCCATCTTCATCGATTCGAGAATAATCAGCACTTCACCTTCTGCCACAGGCGTACCCGCACCGACCTCGACTTTCCAAACGTTGCCAGTAATCTCGCTCTCTACCTCAACTCTAGCCATATTGCCCCCTAGGTTACGCTGCTGTTATGTCACGGACTGACTTTTTGCACAATCCATCAGTACGCATTCTGATGCCCTAAGATCCGCGCGACCATGCCGGTGTCTACCTGACCCTGAACAAA
>DEBN01000023.1 GCA_002348825.1 Gammaproteobacteria bacterium UBA2955 | reverse complement strand
GCGGTGGTAGAAAATTTTTCTGGCGCGGTACTACCGAAACTCAACCTCAGCTATGACATTTTTAAAGCGGTAAACGACAAAATTATTTTGATGTCGATGCCGGCCTTTGGCTCCACTGGGCCTTGGGCTAATTTTCGTGCCTATGGTTCTACCGTAGAACAGGCGTCTGGGCTGCCGCATCTGAACGGACTTGAGCAAGATCCGCCAACGATGCAGCACGTGGCTTATGGCGACGCTGTGGGCGGTCTGAATGGCGCGGCCGCACTTTTGGTCGCGTTGCGCCATCAAGCTCGTTGTGGCGAGGGCCAGTTTGTTGATGTGTCTCAGGTGGAGGGCTTATTCCCGCTGGCGTCTCACGGCATCATGACTTATTCGGCGACCCAATCATTGCCGGTACGAACCGGCAATCGGCATGACGAAATCAGCCCCCACGGTGTTTATCCGTGTGCTGGAGAGGATGAGTGGCTGGTTATTCAGGTCTTTAATAACGATCAGTGGCAGTCGTTGCGCGCCGCCGCCGCGCCGCATCTGGACGCATTTGACGATCGTTTTGCGCAGACCGAAGAATTGGACCGCAGCATTGCTGCATGGACCGCGAATCAGAACGGCCGGGACCTCATGTATAGGCTGCAGAGCGTGCGCATTCCAGCTGCTGCCACTAACAAGGCGAGCACATTGCTCGATGATCCACACTTGCAGTCGGAAAACCACTGGCAGTGGATGCAACGCGCGGTTGTAGGGAATCAGCCCAACCCCTCAGCGGCGTTTCGTGTCAATGGTCGCGCTTTGCAGATTAAGTCGCCGGCGCCGACTCTCGGTCAGCACAATCACGAGGTGCTGGTCGGGGAGTTGGGTATATCTGAGCAACAATATGACCAACTTATCGAGCGCGGTACTATTGGTGATCGGCCGCGGATGCCGAGTAAATAGGGCGATCACCAGCGGCCTTGGCTTGTAGCAAACGTCTCGCGATTTAGAGGAGTGAAGTGAATGTTCAATGGACAGTATATTTTGTGGGGTGGTGAGCACAGTCTGTTCACGCGCAAGTTAGAGGCGATGCTCAACTATCTGGATGTTGACTATGAGTTCTGTTTGAAAACTGAAACCAATAGAGCTGAGGTAGAGGGGCGGCTCGGTACGCACTTTATCCCCGGTTTGCAAACGCCAGAAGGCTGGTTTATTCACGACACAACACCCATTGGCTTAATGCTTAATGCTAAGTATCCGGAGCGGCCGATAATGCCAGCAACGCCAGTGCAGCGGATTGCCGCGCATCTACTGGAGGATTGGGCTGACGAATGGTTTGGGCGCTATGCCATCAGCAGCCGCTGGTGTTACCCGGATAATATTGAACACGTTGCACTAAGCTTCTATGCCAATTCGGTGGGCAAGTTTGTGCACGAAGGACTCACCGATGCGGAGCGTGCCACCGCTGCGCAGATGATTACTACGGTGCGCGACAATTTTGGTCTTCGCGCGTGCGCGAATCGCGGTTGTGGGCCGGATCAGGCGGCGGCCGTGAAGGCAGATTTTCAGGCCCTGATGGTGCATGTGAACACCCACTATCAGCAGCATCGATTCTTGTTGGGCGATCGGGCGAGTCTCGGCGATTTTACGTTCTCCGGGCTTTTCAAGGCGCATATGGCTGCGGATCCCGAGCCTAGAAGTTGGGTCGAAGCGAGCTCTCCGGCGTTGCTGGCAATCATGGAACGCCTGTTTCAAGAGCGATCCGATGGCGGGCAGTATCTGCCGAATGATGAATTGCCGACCACACTAACCCCGCTTTTTGAGCACATGCTGCAGACCTATCATCAGTTTCTAGTGGTGTCGCGACAGGCCCTAGCTGCAGGAGAGAAATGGTGCGAAGTGGATCTAGGCGAAGGTCTGGTGAGCATGCGCTCGCTGAAATACAGCGAAGTGTCGCGTTGCCACATTCGTAACGAAATCGAAGCGTTACCGGCAGCTGATCGAGCGGCAGTGGAACGCGTGCTTGGACCTTTCGGCGTTTTGGATGCGTATCTGTTACCGCCGGTGCTTTAACACCGGAGTTTCCAGTACAAAAGACCGAGTGCAAGAGACCCCTGTACCCGTCAGCGCGCTTGCGGTACTCAGTGTGGGTTGGGTTTGTTTTGGAACTGCCGATGAATTTCGATGTGGCCTGGCGTCGCCACGGCGATAAACGTCGCTAATGCAGCCGTAAACCAGCCAATGGGCAAGACAAGGAACAGCAGTAACCAAAATACTCCAAACCCGTAGATACGTTTGCGCATGTCGGCCGGTTTGGCTAAGTCCGGATCTCCTTCTCGCCGCAGTGGGAAGGCTCGAGGCCTTATGAACCAACCGTGAGCAGATAACAACAGCAAAAATCTTGGCCAATTGAGGGTTTCGGAACCCATTATTGGATCGACGTCGGGTGCCGCATCAGTGGATTCGCCGAGGGCTGCAGAGATTTTTTCCCAAGTGTACCGCGCTTCTGGTCGAGCTCCGGCACCGCTCATGTTGCTGAACTTTGGTACGCAGCGCCAGCGGTAGAGTACGCGCCCGGTCTTGTGCGCGGCGACTACCGCCGGTTGATAATAACCTTTCGGGTGCGAAGCCCATTTACGCTCTCTTAGGTGGCCGTGGTCCGTATTATAAAAAACGTCGACCCAATCTCGTTTGAGGCAATCTTGGCGGATTTCGTGATGGGGATCACCGATCAGTGGAAAGCCGGTTTCCCAGTGGCTCTCCGCTTCGCTGGCTAAAGTTTGGGGTTCGCTGGTAATGCCGAAGACCTCGCCGCCCGCAGCACGAATTTCTGCCAGCACCCCGCTTTTAACGTAGCTTCGCAACTCGAAGCGGCAGGGTGGTCACCATAGCCCGCGATAATAAAGTAGCAGCACAAATTCGAATTTTTCGAGCTGCGCCTCCAACCAGTTACTCCGCAGGCCGACGGGAGGATCGAGTAATGGCGGTATCTCGGGCTGCGCTTGCGCAGCCAACTCGCAGCGAAAAGACGAGCCTTCCGGAATAATTCGAATCTGCTCGCGACTACAAAATTCTCCATCGCAGAGCACTAGGCCGAGCTCGAAGGGCGATTCGACATCGTCAACCCGCTCCGCGCCAAGTAGCCCAGTAACAGCAAACGGTGTCTCTCGACCTTCGTTAAGCCAGGACAAGGCAGAGGTGACGGCGGGTTGCAGATGAGCTGGAATATCTTCGAGTGTTTCCACAACAGAACTTCTTTCAGTGGGTTTTTCTGCCGCCGTCGCTTTCAGGGCCGCAGATACCCGCTACGTCCCAGTCCAGTTAGGGGCGCGTTTTTCGGCGAACGCCACGGGGCCCTCTTTGGCGTCATTAGACGCGAAGACTTCTTTTTGTAATGGCACCTGCATTTCCCAAAGTTTGTCTTCTTCGATGCCCATTGATGCCGCGCGTACCAGAGATTTAGAGGCTTTTACCGCCAATGGCGCGTTTTCGGCAATGCGCTCGGCCAGTGCGATGGCCGCAGCAAGTGCCTCGCCGGGCTCGGTCAATGCGCTCAGCATCCCGGCATCCATTGCTTCTTCGGCGCTGATCGGTTCGCCGGTTAAGGCCATTTCCATTGCTTTGGCGTAGCCCACTCGCGCGTTCAAGCGGAACACGCCGCCAGCAGCGGCAAATAGGCCGACTTTCACTTCGCGGATGCCAATTTTCGCGCCTTTCGCGGCAACGATGAGATCGCAGGTCAGCATAATTTCACAACCTCCGGCCAGAGCGAACCCGTTTACTGCGGCAATGAGCGGTTTGTTTGCGCCCGAACGGACAAACGTATTCAGCGGGCCTATGTCCTCGCCACGAGCAAATGCCTTGAGATCCATGCCCGCGCAAAATGCGCGGCCGTTGCCCGTAATCACCCCGGCAACTAACGAATCGTCCGCATCCAGTTCCTGAATTGCGCTCCAAAGACCGTTCGATAATGCGCCGTTGATGGCGTTCATGGCGTCGGGTCGATTGAGGGTGATGACCATTACGCGCCCTTGGCGCTCAACAATAACTGCTTGTTCTTCGCTCATAGCGTTCGCTCCGATTTTGCTTCAAGTCAAAAACTAGCATCGCATGATAATGCCTCTGCGGAAACTATGATTGCTTTTTTAATTGCGGCGTTTTCACAGCGGCCTGTCAGCGCTTTAGGGCTTTGACCAATTCCTCAACTTTTTCATCAAGATCTGTGCTGCTCAGTGAATCCTTGACGCAGCTCTTAAGGTGGGTGCTGAGAATCTTACCCTCTACGGTGGCAAGGGAATTCCGCACCGCTTTAATTTGATTCAAGATGTCGATGCAGTATTTTTCGTCCTCAATCATTTTGGCAATGCCGCGCATCTGGCCCTCGATACGGCGCATATTCGGGAGTAAATGGGTATGGCAGGGGTGTTTCATATCAGACCACTCGAGGAACTACGTAGGTGAATAGGCTTGCGAAGATAAACAACGATACGGAAAAATAATAGACGTAGCGCGCGCGCGCTCTAGACGTTAAGCAGGCTCGGCCCAGCTCTGGGTCGGTTGGGCAGGGCAGTCTCGCTGTGCGATAGTGGATGTAACCCGCCAGGCCGATCATGACCAGTGCTGCGAGGGAGATCTGTACCTTGTACTGCGACACCACGATAAGGAATGGGAATACGCTTAATAAACTGGCAAAGCTCGCGCCCGCACCCAAGGTTACAAATAGCGCCGGTAGCGCGCAGCAGATCAGCGTTGAGGTAGACGCGAACAGCGAGAAGATGTTTGCTGAGCGATCGTTCATGCGCGCATTCGCTTAGATTTTTACCACAGTAACTGCCGTGACATTTTGGCCGTTGGCGAGAATCTTATCGGTGATCTCTACCTGATCAATCACTTTATCTACACTGTAAGCAATGAGTACCTGACCGTTCGCCAGATCGACGTCAACTTTGCGTACGTGCTGGTCCTTTTTGAAGGTTTTTTCGATTCCGCGGGCACAGAAGTCACACACCATGCCCAGAACGTTGACGATTGCGACGTTAGATTCACTCAAATCCTCGATGAACGCGTTATAGCGTTTGGATGCCAGGGCCGCAGAAGGCTCGACATTCTGATGCTGGTGCTGGTGGTCACTAGTGTGGTCAGGTGCAGCGATGGCCACGCTGCCCCAAGCAAAGCTAAGTAAAATGATTAATGCCTGTAGGTGTTGCATTGCGCCTCCTTTAGAAACGATACATAAGGTGGGAGTCCCACTCGAGTTTCGGGTCATAACCGACTTCCAGCAGTAAGTTGCCCTTGAAAAACTTTAAGACGGGATAGGTCGACCAGCCGAGCAATCGTGTATCTTTTTTGCTCTTGAGCATAAGCCAGGTGTGAAGATCGCCGTAATCGCCTAAGTACGGAGCGACACCTAGCTGCAAGAACGTCTCCGAGTACTGCACTGATTTATTTTGAACGTGCTTTAGACCAAAGCCGCTGAACCAACGCCGGGTTTCCCAATCGCCATGGATACCCACAAAATGGTGATTTAAGCCGTGGCTACTAACGCCGGCCTGCAGGTATACATTGCGTTGTGAATGCTGAGTATTTTGGCGGTCGAGGAGATAGGTTGAGCGCCCATAAACATAGTTTTGGTCGGTATATTTGTCGTTGACCACTTCGATACCAACCGAGTATCGATAACTGGGCGAGTAATGATAGTAGATAGAATCCTGCATCGAGTTGGAGAATCCCATAAGCGTCGATCCGCCGGAATAGGAAATAGGTCGCGCCGCCAGCATTGGCGCGAACAAACATAAAAAGAGGCCGAGTAACCTTATACCCATGGGGGGTATCCTAGGGGTTCCGGCATGAATGTCAAAACGAACCTGCGGCCAGCATAGCTAAGACATCGAGTTATTTTACTTAACGAAAATGTTGTCAAAAATACCGGCAGGGCTGATTTGGAAATCAACGGAGGGCAGCTACGATGTCAGAGACTCATGCTATTGTCGCGCAGGCGGAACTGCATCACCAATATTTCTTGGGTTTACAACTGATGGTGGCTGTGGAAGAGCCCCGCGCTGCAGTATATGACTGGATGTTCCGGCTGTTTCGCCGTCAGCACGAAGAAAAATTTCTATCCAGTTTTGGCAAATTAGGTTTAGAGGGCTTGCCCCACGCTATCGCCTGCGCCAAATATCATGTGCTGTCCAACGGCGTCGGCGGGGTAGCGGTCGAGTACATGGAGGAGTCGGACAGAAAAGCCTGGGTGCGTTTTCGCTATCCGCGTTGGATGTTTGCGGGGGCTGCGATTTGCGGCATTCCAAAGGAGTCCGGTCGAGGTTTTCTCCACGGCTGGTATGCGCAAAACGGGGTCAGCCTGAATAATCCGCGTCTGGGGTTTGTGTGTGTCTCTGAGGACGTAACCGGTCAGTTTGGATTGTGCGGTTATTTTCAGGAGTATGGTTATGACCTTAGACCAGAGCAGCGGTTGCAGTTTGCTCCAACTGCAGCGGTGCCGCGTTTTGACCGAACACAACAGCCGTCGCCACCGGGCAGCGAGTGGCATGAATCACGCCTTATTAAGGCCAATCGTAATTATGCTGTCGACTTCATCCGCAACGGTATGCGCGCACTGATCGAAGTGTTGGGTCGATCGCGCGCGCAGGAGCTGGCACAACGGTCGGCGCGGCTGACCGGCCTGCAACATTATCCGCGCATGGCTCAGCAAGTCGGCGCGGTTGACGGTGGCGTTGGCGATGCTGCGAAATTTCTGATCGATATAATGGCGGGTATGGGAGATCGCTGTTCGTTAGAGGCGGGACCGGATGGTTCTGTTTTGCTCACTCAAACCGGGCTGAACGTAGTGCGGAATATACAGGGTGCGGACCGGCATAGCGTGCTGATAGCTTGGATAGAGCTTTGGCGTGGGGCTGTGCACTCGCACCGTGAATTTATGGACGTGCAGTGTGAGATCGCAGCGGATAGTTTGCGTTGGAAAATTCAGCCCTCGAGTGCCGTTGCTATGACTTAACCAGCGGCGCGTGCGTTAGCGCTGAATGTCAAGCTGTTTAGCTGTGGGAAGTTTCGCGGATATCACGTAGCGTGTAGGTTTTTAGGGAGAGCAAGGTGACACTGCAGCCCTATCGCACTCTGATCGTACTCCTGGCCGCCCAATGTTTTGGTCAAACGGCTGCGCCGGTATTGGTGCTGGTGGGCGGCTTAGTCGGTGCGCAAATTGCACCAAGTGCGAACTTAATGACGCTGCCGTTGGCAGTGATGATTATTGGCACGGCGACCACGACGGCGCCAGCATCTATTTTGATGGCACGCGTAGGGCGCAGACTAGGGTTTCTCGTTGGTTCTGGATTATCGGTGTTGGCCTCTTTACTTGCGGCCTGGGGCATTTATCAACAGTCGTTTGTGGTTTTCTGCGTGGCAGCGTTTTTGATTGGCGGCTATATCGCCTTTCTGCAGCAATTTAGGTTCGCTGTCGCAGAGTCTGTGGCTCCCGACGAAGTGCCCAAGAGTCTGTCTATTCTAATGTTGGCCGGTATCGTGGCCGCCATACTTGGTCCGGAAGTGGGTCGTAGATTTAGTTTCGTGGATGGATTGCCTGACTTTGTTGGCTCGTTTTTGGGGCTGGCGGTGCTCATGGCGATAGCGTTTCTAGTGTTGTTAATGTTTTTTCGCGACACCGAGATTAAGGCGGATGCGGTGGCAGGCGATGAACGGCCGCTCGGCGAGGTGTTGCGGCAGCCTGCGGTAATTCTGGCGGTGGCGTCCGCGGTGGTGGGTTATACGATCATGAGTCTGATCATGACAGCGACTCCGGTAAGTATGCACGAGGTGGATCAGCACTCATTGGACGATACGGCGTGGGTGGTGCAGAGCCACATCCTTGCGATGTACATCCCATCGTTTTTTAGCGGGTTTCTGATTTCTCGGTTTGGGGTGATGCGAATTATTCAGGCTGGCTTGGTGTTGATGTTGATCTGTGTCTTGATTGGCTGGGGTGAGCCCAGGCTTATGCATTACTTTGGTTCTATGGTGCTGTTGGGTGTGGGGTGGAATGTCTTATTCCTGGGTGGGACGACTCTGCTTACTCAGTCTTATCGTGCGTCTGAACGCTTTAAAGTTCAGGCCGCGAATGATTTTATGATTTTTGGCTGGCAGGCGGTCGGATCGTTGGGCGCTGGTGTTCTACTCGCGACCTTGGGCTGGAATGGCGTACTGGCGTTCAGCCTGCCTTGGTTGGTTCTATTGATCCCTGCGATGTGGATGGTGAAACGCGCGCGCGTGTTAACCAACGCATAATGGGAAGATATCAGTCGCGTCAAAAAAGTCGCGCATTGGGGAGCTTTGGCTGGCGTGTGGATCGATAACGCGACTGCGAGTGGTCGTAGTTAGGCGCCGGCTGCTGCGAACTGTGGGCGCGTCTTGCAGGCTATGCTCAATACCCAGAGTCGTAACGATGACCTCTTCAAGGACACTGTCGTTGGCGCCCATGGTGGAAGGCAGCCCGGCGCTTAACGCGACGGCGAACATACACCGGCTGAGCCTAGGGTACAGCATGCGGCTGCCCAAAGAGTGTCTAGGTTTAGTGTTCTGACTGCTCACGGGCCCAGACTAGACGGCTATCGGGCGGCACTCTGTTCTGTTGCAGCTGCCATGGCTGGCGGTGCTAACGGCGATGCTCTAAGCGCGCTGCGGCAAAGAAATTCATTACTGCCAGCATAATGCAGCTCAGACGCAGCGCGATTTGCATGCTCCATAGCCCATTTAGGCTGCCGTATTGCATCAGGTGTAATTCAATGTCCGTCCACAGCAGCACGCTAAGCAGAACCGCTGCCGCCAAAGAGGCTTCTCGTAGATAGCTGCGTAGCCAAAAAGTCACGGCATACAGTAATGCCAGGGGCAGAAACAGCCATAAGCGATAGAGCACGGCGTTGTAGTAAGCCTCGGGGGTGGCGAATAAGAGTGCCATCTGTTCCGGGGCGAGAATGGCCATGACGCCGCGCAGGCTCAATAGGAACACGGCGATTGAGAAGCGGATCCAGATCCAGCGCAGGATGCGCTGGTCATTTTTACAGCCCTGCTCGTAAAAGGCTGCAAGCGCTTGTTTTTCATCGGCAGAAAGCGAGTTCATTGTTTTTCCTGTCACTCGTTACAAAGACGATGTATCGCGGTTGATTAACGGCCCTTAAGACCACGTTGTGATAGTTATCGGATTTAAAGCAGCGTTCTTTAGCCGGAGGTGAGCTTTATAGCCGCTTTTTAGTCGCTTGAGGCTCGCGCCAGTACTTGGCAGCGTTTCATAAGGCGGCGGGTCTTGTTGTCGAAATCATC
>DEBN01000138.1 GCA_002348825.1 Gammaproteobacteria bacterium UBA2955 | reverse complement strand
CATCCCGAATCCACGAGGCTTTGCTATTCAGTTGCGCGTCAATGCAGAAACCATGACGGCCGCGGGCGAAGTTAAGCCCGCCGGGGGGCGCTTAAGTAAATTTGAAGCGCCTACTGGCCCCGGTTTACGCACCGACACCTACGCCTATGGTGGCTACTTAACGAACCCGAATTACGATTCGTTGCTGGCAAAGCTCATCTGTTCCAGCCCCAGCGATGACTACGCTGATACCGTGCGCCGCGCCCAACGCGCGCTCAAGGATGTGGTTATCGAAGGGGTAGCGACCAATCAATCTTTCTTGCAGGCGTTGTTGGCGACCGAGGACTTTGGCGCCAACCGGCTTACCACTCGATATCTCGATGAGCATATGGCTGTATTGGTTGATGCGGCCCAGCCGGCTGCCGCCGATACGGGAAAAACACTGGCGGGAGCCCAGATCAATGCCAACGATCCTCTCGCCGTGCTGGATCACGGCAAGGGTGGTGCAGTTGGTACAAGCGGCGGTCCTAATGTGTTGGAGTTGGTAACCGCTGATCTACCTCCGGGCACCGAAGCGATTTGCGCACCGATGCAAGGCACCGTGGTGAGTTTTGAGGTGGCGCCCGGAGACGATGTTTTTATCGGTAAATTGGTGCTGGTCATGGAAGCCATGAAAATGGAGCACGAAGTGCGGGCTGAGGTCAGTGGCGTTGTCGAGCGCCTAGGTATTGAGCCGGGCGACACGATATTTGAAGGTCATCCCTTGATCTACCTCCAAGCCGGCGAAGTTGCAGTCAGCGACGAAGGCGAAACGGAAGAACTAGACCTCGACTATATCCGTCCGGATTTGCAGGAGGTGATCGACCGTAAAAGCGCGGGGTTCGACGAAAATCGCCCTGAGGCGGTTGCCAAGCGTTATAAAACAGGCCGGCGAACGGCGCGTGAGAACATCGCGCATCTGTGTGACGAGGGAACGTTTATCGAGTACGGCTCGGTGGTGATCGCCGGGCAACGCCGGCGCCGCTCCATTGAAGACTTGATTAAGAACACCACGGGCGATGGCATGGTCGCTGGTCTGGGTCAGATTAACGGTGACCTGTTCCCGGAAGACCGTAGTCGTGCCATGGTCATGTCCTACGACTACATGGTGCTGGCCGGCACCCAGGGCATGAAGAATCACGATAAGAAGGACCGACTGTTTGAGGTGGCCGAACAACAGCGGTTGCCTACGGTACTGTTTGCCGAAGGCGGCGGTGGTCGCCCTGGTGATACCGATGGAACCGGTGTTGCTGGGTTAGATTGTCTGGCCTTTACCTATTTCGCGCGTCTTTCGGGGCTGGTGCCCATGGTGGGTATCACCACCGGCCGCTGTTTCGCTGGCAACGCGGTGCTGCTGGGCTGCTGTGATGTGATTATTGCTACCGAGGGCTCGAATATCGGCATTGGTGGACCCGCCATGATCGAAGGCGGCGGCCTTGGGGTATTTACACCCGACGAAGTGGGCCCTATGGATGTTCAGGTCCCCAACGGTGTTGTCGATATTGCGGTCAAAAACGAGGCCGAAGCTGTGGAAGTCGCCAAACAGTATCTTTCCTATTTTCAAGGTTCGGTAGACGCCTGGGAATCACCTGATCCACGCGAGTTGCGGTTTATGGTGCCGGAAAACCGCCTGCGCTATTACGATATTCGTCGGGTCATCGACGGTATTGCCGATATTGGTTCTGTCCTTGAACTGCGCAAAGAGTGGGGTATCGGGATCATCACCGCCTTTATCCGTGTAGAAGGTCGACCTATGGGGGTTATTGCCAACAACCCCGCCCATCTATCGGGAGCGATTGACGCCCCGGGAGCAGATAAAGGCACGCGTTTTATGCAGCTGTGTGATGCGTTTGATATTCCTATTTTGTCGCTTTGCGACTGCCCGGGCATCATGGTTGGACCAGAGATAGAAAAGACCGCGGTCGTGCGCCATGCAGCGCGCATGTTTGTGACGAGTGCGAATATTGATGTGCCTTTGATGACCGTGGTCACTCGTAAGGGTTATGGATTGGGCGCGCAAGCAATGGCCGGGGGCGGCTTCAAAGCCACACTGTTTACCGTGACCTGGCCCACCGGCGAGTTCGGCGGTATGGGACTGGAGGGCGCGGTAAAGCTTGGCTATCGCAAAGAATTGCAGGCCATTGAAGATCCGGAAGAACGCGCGGCTACCTATGAAAAAATGGTGGCGGACAGTTACAAGCGTGGCAAGGCCGTGAACATGGCTTCGCATTTCGAGCTCGATGACGTGATCGATCCAGCGGACACCCGCAAATGGATCAGCCGCGGCTTAAGGTCGATTCCGCTGGCGCCGCGCCGCGACGGCAAGAAACGCCCTAACGTAGATACCTGGTAGCCGCTTTTTATTCGACGATCGCGAATGTGACGCCGGCGTTGGCGGGCAGGCGTTCCAGCAATGCGTCACCCATTGCGCTGGCTGGCGTCCAGAAGCCACCCGCGACCGGCAGGTCGTCGTGAGCGAGTGCAAGAGCGCTTTCCGCGATCATTTTAGCGGTGGAGCCATAACCTGGATCACGGTCGCCTTTTACGTTGGCAACGAGATTCTTCGACTCGTCGTCGGGGTGTTTAGCGCGCAGTTCGATTTCGAAGTATCCGTTTTCTTGTTGCTCTGGCGTTGGCCCCTCACCGGGTTTCGGAAGCACCTTCTGCAATCCCCGCCGAGTAATGGGCAGACTGGCAAGACCGGCAAAAAGACCTGAGCCAACACCTATTCCCGTGGCACCCAGAAAACCTTTTGGTCCAGTACCGGTGAGGCTGCCCTCGTCATAGCGGAAGTTTTCACCGTAGACCCCGCCGAGCAATTCGTTACTACGACGCACTACGCGTGTATTGATGGCTGCCATCATAAACGGCCCGACCCAAGCGTTAAAATCCTCATCAAAATAGGGACTCAAGCGATCTGGACCATCGGCACCGCGCATATTGTCGTTCAGCAAATATGGGTTGGCTAATTTTTTCAGCAATGTCGGGTCTTTCTGCCCCGCCTCCATCATCGCCATCATGCTGTCGATGGTGCCGCCGCTGAAGCCGCCTTTGAACGCCTTGGTGCGGTATTTAATATGGCGCGCGGCGACCCCATGTCGGGCCTGCATTTCTTTTTGCAAGAAATACACGCCTATATCGGATGGAATACTGTCAAAGCCACAGGTGTGCACGATACGCGCGCCGCTGTCGCGAGCGGTGTCTTGATGTGCGGTAATCATCTCGCGCATCCATAACGATTCGCCAGTGAGGTCGCAATAATCGGTACCGTGTTCAGCACAGGCGGCGACCAATTCGGATCCGTATCGAGCATAAGGCCCCACCGTGGTTAGAATGACCCTTGTCTGCTGTACCAACTGATTCAGTGATTCGCTGTCGTGGCTGTCGGCGGTCAATATGGGAATGTCGCGACTGCCCACTACGCTTTCGAGTTTGGCGGGATTACGGCCCGCAACCGCCCAGCTGAGATTGCCGTTACCGTATTCCCTGTGCAGGTAGTCCACCACTATGCGGCCGGTAAAGCCGCTGGCGCCCCAAACGATGATGTCGTATGTCCGATCCGCTTTTTCTGCAACTGTCATGGTGGGTCTGACCTCGTTTTAATGATTCATAAAGGGCGCTCGTCGTTGCGGTGAAGCTACAGACGACGGTGCTACGCCGCTTTGTTGGCGGTTGCGAATATCTCGCTACAGCGGAGTCTAATTCACCGCATTAAAGCACTGTCTGATGCGCTCACGAGCAGCGCGGACAAACCAATATGTGCTTCGCAGCTAGTCGGCAATTTTCTAGGCGTTGTTTAGAGCGCGCCGGTGGCGCCCTGACGTTCACGCATTTGCTGTAAGCGATGCATTTCTTTGATGCTCAATCCGCCGTCGCCATTGGCGTCTGCGCGTTTAAAGTTGCTGGCCAGGCGTTTTCTCCAACGCCCAGACAGCTCTTCCCAAGTTAGCTTGCCGTCGAAGTTTTTGTCCATAAACCCGACCATCTGTGTAGTGTCGGCAAGGGCTTTGTCATGCAGCGGAGCTTCGGTGGTCTCGTTCACATAGGTGTAGCTGAACGCCCCGTAAAGCATTTCATCCCAGCTCTGTTGGCCCCACGGCACATTGCGGTTGGGGTCGGGGTTGCCGGGGTTATTGGCAGAATTGTCGTACCAAGTGGTGTGAACTAAGCGCGCGCCCGCCTCGACACGCTTGGGCTCTACAAACTCATAGGTGCGCTGCCAGTTAAAGTCGTAATTTGGTACCGATAGAATCGTTTCCTTGCGGCCGTCGGGATGAACTATTTCAAATTTCGAGGCCACGCCGCGATAGTGCGAATGCGGCACCAGGTCGTGAATCTCCGCAGGGTGATTGAACTCGTAGTAGGACACTTCCTCGTGACGCGCCTCGTTGGCAGGTATATAAATCGTCGGATTTAGTACCACATCCTGTCGGTAGAAGTTTTCGGGTTTTTCTGTGTGGAAATACAAACCGATTTTTGAACGGTCAATGGTTTCGCGGCCCACCGGGGTGTAGTGCAACTGGAACGTAAACTCACCGCCCGGAGCGATGTATACGCCAGTTTCCTCAGGGAATACGTTGGACTCGTTGCCGGGTGCGTAGCCGATGAGATAATTGTCGAAGACGCCGCTGTCGCGCTTTTGTTTAGAGGTATCGGCGTCGATAGAGCCCGCTAAAATATGATGCACAACTTCGCGGTCACCCGGCTGCACGGTCGCCGCGCGCACCCATACACCGACGTCTAACGGATTTTCTAAACGCGGGTATTTATATTCGACGACACCGCTGGCGGGGATCTTATATTCGGGCATATCCAATACCAGATCGGGCTCTCCTAACGGCCATTCGACCTGAGCAATCTTTACCTCAGCTAACGGGTCCGGTCCGTCGCCGCGTGGAGCACCGGCTTCGATCCAATGCACTAGGTTTTGTTTCTGTTCGATACTGAGGGATTTGTCATCTTTGAAGACCCCAATATGAGGATCAGCGTGCCATGGGGGCATGCGTTTGGTGCGCACCACTTCGCGGATCATCGGCGCAAAGCCGCGGACCATGGTGTAGTCGCTCATGGCCCAAGGGCCCAAGCCACCATCGGTATGACAGACCACGCACTTCTCTTGCAGCATGGGCGCGATGGTTTCGCTGTAGCTTATTTTGTCGTGGGCTTGGTTTTTTTGCGCGAAGTTGATTAAACAACCAATAGCATCGCGCTCAGCCACGGCAACGGGTTCGCCTGCCACCACAGCCCTGATTGCGTCTGCAGCAAAGTGTTGAGACGCTTGCTGCTTCTGACGCTCATAAGCCTGGCGGTCGTTAATCGGTCCCCGGTAGGCAATCTCCCAGGTCTTTGGGTCAATAACGAGGATTTCACCGGTACGGATGAGATTGAGCGACTCGCCAATTAATTGTGTTTCGTCGTGCAGGATGGGCACATCGATACCGTACTTTTCAGCCTCTGCGGCAATGGTTTCACGACGATCTTGCAGATTGGAATTGAGCATGAAAAATTGTGTGCCGTTATCCGCAAAATCTTCGCGCAGGGCTTTGTAGTCGGTTAACGCATTACGCACGATCGGGCAACCGTTGCCTTGAATCATGATGACAATAGCGGGTGCGTTTCTGTGGTAATAGAGATCGTGGGCGTCGCCCTTGTGATCGAGCAATACGAAGTTGTCCACGCGGGTAGCGTTGGCCGTGCCAGCGCTCAGTAACAGACCGAAAAATAATGTGGCCAGCGCTGTGCTTTGAGTGAGTGAACGGACCATAGACCCCTCCTAACGGCGATATATCGTAGAAAGTATACCTCAGACCAGACGTATTCAAGAACCCAAGTTACCGGCGCGCTGTTCGTTGACACGTTGCCGTTTCTCGTGGCCATGGGAACCAGGACGCGACTGTCCCCCTCTAGCCATCGGCAATTGTCACAGGTCGTCTAAGAACTTGAAGATTGCCCGGTACGCGTCTTGATATTGATCATCGCTGAAACCGCCGTGAGTGCCGCCTTGCAGTGTGATCAAGCGATTCGTTGTACTGAGACTCTCGTGCAGGGCGATGGCCTGCTCATAGGGCACAACGGTATCCAGATCGCCGTGAATAGTAATAATCGGCGGTGTATTTTCCGCAACTAGGAATAACGGTGAATAGCGCGAGGATATTTGCGCCAGGCGGTCCAAATTACCTATCCATGCGGCCGCATAGTTGGCTTCGGGTTTGGTTTTGCTGAGAAACGCGTGTACGGCCTCGATATCGGTAATACCAAACCAATTGACGACAGCTTTGGGCGCTGACGCGACTTGGCAGGGGTGTGCGCCGCTGCCGCTGAGCACGCCGACCATCAGGGCCAGATGCCCGCCTGCGCTCGCACCCGACACCACAATCTGGTCGGTGGGCATGCCTGTTGACTCCAGTATTTCGGTTACGCGGCGATAGGCGCACATGACGTCGTCTACCGCGCTGGGCGCTGTGGCGGCACCCTGTCGGTAGTTCATGTTGACAACATTCCAACCGCGTCGTAAGTACGGTATCAACCGTGGAATTTCGTCGGCCTTGTCACCGGCGACCCAACCGCCACCGTGGATCCACAGCAATGTTGGTCGCGCGCTGGTATCCATCGCAAAGTAGTCGGGTTCGCCGATACGCTGACCGTAAACGTATAGATCGAAAATTTGTGCGGGGTGCTCACCATAAGCAACATCGACTTGGACGCCGTAACGGTGTCCCCAGAATTCGTCTGCGCCTTGGGTTGCGTTTGACGCTCCCAAAAATATAAAAAAAATAATCGGTATTAGCCACAGGGTTTGCTCGCGTAACGGCGATCGTCCGTTGGTCATTACGTTCCGTCCTCAGTGATGGATTGCCATAGCAGGGTGCCGCCTACCACGGCCGCTGGGATTGCTAAAAAGTTTAAAAACGGTATCGCGAGGGTAACACTTGCACAAGCGCCGAACCCCAACGCGCGACCGCGTGCACGCGCCAACCGCTGCAATGTGACGTTGAACCTATGATGTTGGTTTTCGCTCGCGTAGTCGGCGAACTGGACCGCCATCAGCCAGGCACTAAACCCTAACCACACCAGTGGCATTAATGCGTTTAATCCCGGGATCAGGCTGAGTAACAGCAACCCCAGCAAGCGCGGCAAGTGGTAACTCATCTTTTGCAGTTCGCGCATTACGCTGGGTCCAATGCTCGCCAGCAGACGAGGGCCCTCTGGCGTTACCGCGCCGGGCTTTGACAGCGCCCATGTCGCCTGTGCTAATTGCCCGAGAAACGGTGCGGCGATCAGATTGACCAGTAGGCTGCTCAACCAAAACCCCGCTAATCCCAGGGTCAAATAGGCTAAGACCAGTAGCGTCCCCTGCAACCAACCCAGCCAGTTCGGCAGGTTGCTCTGCAGCCAGTCACCGGCATCCCCAGCGAGTGGTATAACCACCAGCATCAATGTGACACCGAAGGTTAAGATATTAATCGTCGCCGGCACGATGATGTAGCGCCGCAATTTCGGTGAAAGAGCCAATTTCAGGCCCGACAGGAACAATTGTCCACCGTGCAAAATTGGCATGGTCGCAACCCCTTTGTCTGCATTGGCGTAAGTTTGCGTGGCTAATGTTGTGGGGTCTAGCAATGGTTGTGCATACGCGTTGCTGGTCTATGATCAGTGGTTCAAAACAAAGACAGGCACATTGCTGCGTTATGCGGCAAGGCGGCCGATTACGGTTTATTCGCAGTTAAAAGGGGGACAAGGTGTCACAGAGCCAAAATCACGAAGTACAGGGCATCGCCGCAGACAGAGTGACCCAGTGGATGGCGCAGCGCATAGAGGGGCTTGCCGAGCCTTTGAGTTTCGATTTGATTGCCGGTGGACACTCGAATTTGACCTATTCGGTGGTGGATCAGCAACAGCGCACTTTCGTTCTGCGACGGCCACCGTTGGGGCACGTGCTAGAGAGTGCTCACGACATGGGTCGAGAGCACAAAATCATTACCGCCCTCGCGGGTTCCGAGGTGCCGGTGGCGTCGACCGTCGGGTTGTGTACAGATGTGGACGTAAACGATGCACCTTTTTATGTGATGGATTATGTGCCTGGGCCGGTACTGCATGATGCTGAAGTGACCGCTGCGGTCGCGAGCGACGAGCGAGCGATGCTTGGCGATCATGTGGTCGATGTTCTGGCGGCGCTGCATCAAATCGATCCGGATGCGGTCGGGTTGGGCGATTTGGGTCGTAAAGAGGCTTATCTGCAGCGGCAACTGAAACGTTGGAGTAAGCAGTGGGACGCCACCGAAACCCATAAGGTTCCGGCCATGGATGAAAGTACCCGGTTGTTAGCAGAGCGCATGCCGGAGCAGATCGGTGCCAGCATCGTTCATGGTGATTATCGGTTGGGCAATATGATCGTCGGCCACGGTAAGGTAAAGGCGGTGCTGGACTGGGAGTTGTGCACGCTTGGTGATCCTCTTGCCGATGTTGGGTACTTGCTGAATTCATGGGTCGCCCCAGGAGAGGGTGAAGAAGATCTAGCGCCGACGGCGGCCGGCGGTTTTTGCAGCCGCGAAGAATTAGCGTCTCGATATGCAGATAAAACCGGCCGCGACTTAAGCGCTATTAACTACTATCGAGCGTTTTCACACTGGCGGCTCGCAGCGATTGGCCAAGGGGTCTACAAGCGCTATTTAGTGGGTGCGATGGGTGAAAACCGCGATGTGGATCTGGATGCGCAAAAAAATGGTGTCACCCTTAGGGCCGAGGCGGCGTTGGAATTTTTGCTGAATTAGCTCGCGAAAATAAAAAAGGCGTGCCAGACCGTTGAAGGTCTGGAGGCAACTCGTCTTCTTGGGGGAAGGACACTGTAAGGAAGGACTCTACTGAGCTGCACACACGCCTAAACTGAAATATGAGCCAAATGTACAGTACAAATAGGTTTAGTCAAGCGAAAAATTATAAATTGTACAGATTGTGTAAAGAATAACGATGGCCGCCTATTTGGGGTTCTGCAAGTCAGTGCTGAGTCTGGTCCAAAGTGTTCTGTGGCGGCGCGGAATCGCCTCTCTGCAGCGGGTTTGCGCCCCGTACCGGATCTTGCTGCTGTTGCTGTAAAAGCGTTTGCAGCGCGGATTCAGCGGTCGCTCGGCTCTGCCCAATTTCGCTCGATGACCGCTGCAAAGCGTAGGCATAGCTACTGTTGCCTGAGCTCAACGCTTCGTCGCCGCAGACATTGAGAAAACTATTCAAGGCGTTTAGTTGATGAATCTGCTCGACCAGTTGTCGTACAGTCTTATGCGCGCCGTCGTCCGCCACCGCCATCGCAATAAGTTCCTCATCGCTGAATAAACGCGGGGCACTCACCCCATATAAATTCGGCACGCCAAACAAACTTAGACACTGCAGTTCGATATCGCGCCAAGGCAGTGGCCAGCGTTGTGCATTCACAGCAGATTCTTCGCAGTGTCGGATCTGGTCAGCTGACGCAAATTGGTAGATCGGGAGTACCGAGGTCGTGGGCTGACGGTCGCGCACCTGTGCAATCAGCTGCGGCAGCAGTACGGGCACTTGCAATACGATAATGTCCATCTGAGGCGGGTTCGGGTCGCTCAGAAAGCCTTCCACATTGGCCCAACGACCGGTCACGGTCAGCGACTCGGATACCGTAGAAAGCTGTTCCAATTGCAGCACGCCGGCGCCAATAAGGCCCAAGTTTGCTGGTCTGCCGAGTCGAGTGGCTGGAGTCTCCACATCGCCGCTGCGATTCAGTCGCTCGTCTAATTGTTCGGCATTGAGTCGAATAACATTGGAGATGGACTGACCGCGGTCGATCAGTTGTTTGATTTTGCCGAGCTTTTTGACCTGTCCGTGGCTGTAGAGCCGGATCTTGCCTTTTTTTTGTGCCGGCGTGAAACCGTAGCGTCGCTCCCAGGCGCGCAGACGCTCAGCGGCGATACCGGTAAGCGCGGTAACGCTGCCAATCTGATACAGGTCCTGTGCGGGCAAGTCTGTCATGGTCAAAAACTGTACAAGGGGTTGTGGATATTACTGAAAAATATGGATTTGTACAGGTAATAGCGCTCGTCGATTACCGCCATTTAGTGGGCGATGAGCGCCCATCAGGGGCGTAAATCTGCTTTATGGCTGGTTCTCGCTGGTCTTTT
Organism: Gammaproteobacteria bacterium UBA2955; assembly: GCA_002348825.1. Lineage (GTDB taxonomy): Bacteria > Pseudomonadota > Gammaproteobacteria > Pseudomonadales > Azotimanducaceae > UBA4421. Next base: position 2,194 of record DEBN01000138.1, on the reverse strand, counting down.
ATCGAAAAAACGACAATAACCACCACGGGGTCGCGCTTGCCGCATACCGCCCTGCCGCCTGCATGCGCAACACAGTCGCACCCGACGCCAGCGTCCGCTAATCAGGTCGTTCCTAAATTGTGCTACTGACCAACTGTTATCTGAAGGAACTTTGGTCAACAATAGCACTCAGATTTTTGATTGGACGGGAGTCGCTGCTAATGCTGAATAATCTTGGTTTGTTTCTCACTAAACGCGCGCATTTATCGCCTGACGTAGAGGCATATGTGGAAAGCGACGGCAGTTATCGTCTCACCTATAGGGAGCTCAACGACCGTTGTAGCCAACTTGCCAACGCCTTCGTGGCCGCAGGCATAGAGAAGGGCGAGCGTGTTGGATTACTGTTAATGAATTCCAGCGAATTCATGGAGTCCTACTACGCGCTGGCGAAAGTAGGTGCGGTTGTGGTGCCATTGAATTGGCGTTTAGTGGCGGACGAACTTGAGTTTATTCTCAAGGACAGCGGCACCAAGCGGCTGATTTTCGACAATGATTTCGTCGAGACGGTTGCGGAACTGCACAGCCGTGGTGACAAAACGGATATAACTCAGTGGTTGCAGGTGGCTCAGTCTGACGAGATCGCACATTTTGCTGTCGACTACCGAGCGTTCCGCGATGCTCAGCCCACCACCGAGCCCGAGGTCAATGGGGCTGACGACGACATGCTGTACATCATGTATACCTCCGGTACCACGGGCCTGCCGAAAGGCGTTGTGCACACGCACCATACATCGATCTGGGGGCTACTGAGCATTGCAGCGACGGCGGAATACCACCCACCAGAACGCTATCTTGCCTGCTTACCGATGTTCCACGTTGGTGCTCTTACGCCATTGGCGGTGAACGTATATAAGGGCGCGACCTCCATTGTCATGCGCAGCTTTGACCCGGTAGCGGCCTGGCAAATCGTCGAGCGCGAGAAGGTGACCAGCGCGTTGTGTGTTCCTGCCATGTTGAACTTTATGCTGCAGGTGCCGAATTTTGAAAACTTCGATCGCTCGACTCTGCGTTGGATGATGACAGGTGCTGCTCCGGTGCCCCCTGCCTTGACCAAGCAGTACAGCGAAATGGGCATTGAACTGCTGCAGGTTTATGGTCTAACGGAGACCTGCGGCCCCGCCTGTTTAATGGACGCCAAGAGTTCGTTGATCAAACCAGAATCCACTGGTAAGGCATTTTTCCATACCGAGGTTAAAGTGGTCGATAATTCTGGCGCGACCTGTGCGCCTGGCGAGGCAGGTGAAGTGCTGGTGCGTGGCGAACACATCATGACGGAGTACTGGAACCGCCCGGAGGCGACTGCGGAAACCATTGTTGATGGTTGGTTGCATACCGGCGACGTAGCGACTATGGATGAGCAGGGTTTCGTCTTCATTCAAGATCGTATCAAGGACATGATCATTTCCGGTGGTGAGAACGTGTATCCGGCAGAAATCGAAGGAGTGCTGGGCGGGCACCCGAGCATTTCTGAAGCTGCGGTAATTGGCCAACAGAGTGAGCGTTGGGGCGAGTCACCCCTTGCCATTGTGGTTAAAACCGACGATGCGCTCAGTGAAAATGACGTTCTGGAATACTGCAACGGCAAGTTGGCGCGCTTCAAACAACCACAGTCTGTGGTGTTTGTTGAGCAAATTCCGCGCAATCCCAGTGGCAAAATTTTGAAGCGTGTGTTGCGCGAGCAGTTTCCCGATGCCGCGCCCACTTAACGAGGCACAGCGTTAAGCGGTGAAATTATGGAACTGGCTGAATTAGAGCAACGGCTGCTGCCGTTTTGTCAGGCGCGTTACAGCGGTGCTGTAAGCATTACAGAAGTCATCACCATGCCCGGCCATGCAGGATTTGCCTATGGTTTCAAGGTTGCCCACGAGCAGGGCGAGGACGCCTGGTTTATTCGCCTGCCCCCACCCAATGTGAACTGGGTGGGCACCGCGGATGTGCTGCGTCAGGTGGCTGTGCTAAATGCGCTAGACGCAACCGACGTACCGCACTGTTCGGTGCGCTGGTCGGGCGACGACCTCGAATGGTTTGGTTGCCCGTACTTCGTGGTGCCTTGGTTGCAGGGCGATGTTTTGCGGCTTGGGCCGGAAGACTGGGGTGCCACCCTCAGTGACGATCAGCTGCTCGCGTTTGGTCGTCAAGCAATGACGGCGTTGGC
>DEBN01000059.1:8815-10017 GCA_002348825.1 Gammaproteobacteria bacterium UBA2955 | reverse complement strand
GGGCTTTGGTTTAAGTCCCCAATGCTCAGTTCGCCTGCTGTTGCTCGAGTGCTGCGAGTCGCTGCTCCAAGTCGAGTAGCTGTGCACGCATGTTGGCTACCAGCGCCGCCTGTGCTTCGTAATCTGCTTTAACCACCAGCTCAAATTTATCCAAAAGATTTGCACGCAGGGCTTCTAGGGCGTTGCTGACGATTTCGTCAACGGTCGCGCCGCTATTGGAGCTTCGGCCTAATGTGGGCCCAAGCTTATCTGTGAGTTCCTCGCGCAACATGTCGAGCAATATTTTTAAGGACTGAGAAGATTCCATAACTAGGACACTCATTGATCGAAAGTTGCAGTGTATGCGCTGAGACGGACGGTAGAAATATCTTAAAGGCTGAAAACTCCTAGCTTTATGCACCTACATGCTGTGAGAGAAGAGCCTGTCCTAGCCGCGCCTCAAACGCCTGCGCCAATTTGATGCGCCGAGGTGGAAGGTGCGCACCATTTTGGCGCAAGTAATCGAGTAATGCGCCGACAATTTCTTTCAACTAGCTGAAAAATATGATTTTTTATTTTGGCACACAATCTGCACTCCTGAGGTCGGGCAGCTGTTCTCATCGTTTAGACCAAAGTCTTCACGGACGACAGTTGGATCTGGCCAGTGCTGTTCTACACCGTTGTCAGTAACTAGCTCTGCAGCATAAATATAAGTGCGCTCGCGCATTTTTTGATGGAGAAACAAGTTGGAAGATTTAGTTCAATTAGCCTATGCGGTAGACACGTTCTACTTTCTCGTCATGGGTGCTTTGGTCATGTTTATGGCCCCCGGGTTCGCCATGCTTGAAGCGGGCATGGTTCGCGCAAAAAACACATCAGAAATTCTCACGAAGAATGTCGCTCTGTTCTCGATAGCATGCGTTATGTATCTCCTAATCGGATACAACATCATGTACGACCCAGCAGGTACGTTCTTGATAGGGCCAGAAAATACTGTGCCAGAGGTTCTTGGGTCCGAGGGCGAGACCTATTACTCCGCCAGATCAGACTTCTTCTTCCAGGTGGTCTTTGTTGCCACAGCCATGTCGATAATTTCCGGCGCAGTGGCCGAGCGTATAAAGCTATGGTCATTTCTAGTCTTCGCGGTGGTGATGACTGGATTTATCTATCCCTTCCAGGGAAGTTGGAGCTGGGGTGGCGGGTTTCTGGCAGACGCTGGATTT
>DEBN01000059.1:1574-8432 GCA_002348825.1 Gammaproteobacteria bacterium UBA2955 | reverse complement strand
TTAGCGGGGGTTATGTTACTTGGCCCACGCGCTGGGAAGTACAACCCAGATGGATCTATCAACCCGATCAAGGGCTCAAACATGCCGCTGGCGACTCTGGGCACGTTCATTCTCTGGTTTGGCTGGTTTGGGTTCAATGGCGGCTCCGAGCTCAAGCTGAGCAACATCGACGAAGCTAATGCGGTAGCGCAAGTTTTTGTAAACACCAATATGGCAGCAGCTGGCGGACTGATCGCTGCCATGATCGCCTCTAAGCTGTTTTTCGGTAAAGCGGACATCACAATGGCGTTGAACGGTGCGTTAGCCGGACTGGTCTCGATTACGGCTGAGCCGCTGTCCGGATCTAATGTTGTATCCATGCTTATCGGTGCAGCGGGTGGCTTGATTGTGGTTGGGTCAATCACATTGCTCGACAGGCTCAAGATCGATGACCCGGTGGGTGCGATTTCTGTGCACGGCGTCTGTGGTATCTGGGGCCTAATGGCGGTGCTATTCACGAGCGCAGATGCGACGTTGGTCGGCCAGCTAACGGGCCTCGGAGCGATACTCGGGTTCACCTTTGTTGCGTCACTCATCGTATGGTTTTTAATAAAGATGGTAATGGGAATCCGGATCGGTGAAGAAGAGGAGACCTTGGGTAGCGACATGACCGACATCGGCGTCGAAGCTTACCCTGAGTTCACTCGATAGCAGGCAACTGGCTGAGTAGAGTCCTGTACGCTAGAGCCCGGCGGCGCTAAAGTAACGTCTCCGGGTTCGAGCGAAAAGCCACAGGTAAGGACTCTGCAAAAGCCGTCAGTAACAATAGGTTTGGAAGGAAAAAAAGATGAAATTATTAACCGCAATCATTAAGCCGTTTAAGCTAGACGACGTGCGAGAGGCGCTTTCGGAAGTTGGCGTTCAAGGTATGACTGTCACCGAAGTGCGCGGATTTGGTCGACAGAAAGGCCATACAGAGCTCTACCGCGGAGCGGAGTATGTGGTGGACTTTTTGCCTAAAGTGAAAGTTGAAGTGGCCATCGATGACAATTTGTTAGAGGGAGCAATCGAAGCGATTACAAGCTCCGCCGCTACTGGCAAGGTGGGTGACGGTAAGATTTTTGTATCTTCTCTTGAAGAGGTCGTGCGAATCCGCACCGGCGAAACGGGCTCGAGTGCGGTCTGATCGTGCACGCGCCGAGATTTTAACTTCCATCGCTATAAAGGCTGCTTCGGCAGCCTTTTTTAATGTAAGGCCCAGATTTTGCTATTTTTCGCGACAGCAAATTTGGCATGACTGCCAAACTCGGCGGGACTGGCTTAAACTCCACCACTGAAGATCAATATTAAGCTCTCCCTGTTGCGATTAAACAAAGATGAAATATAAAAGCACCCGTGGCGGCGTGGCCGGCCTGCGTTTTTCCGATGCCCTGTTGATGGGTCTGGCGTCCGACGGCGGATTACTTGTTCCGGAGACGATACCTGACGTGACGGCTGAGCTTGATGCCTGGCGGCGTTGCAGTTTTGTCGAGCTTGCGCAGCACATCATCGGTTTGTTTGTCGACGACATAGATACCACAACACTTAACGAGCTGATTGTTGAGGCCTACGCAACGTTTGAGCATCCAGAGGTTGTTGGTTGGCGGACGCTAGACAACGTCACGGTGGTGGAACTTTTCCACGGGCCGACTTTGGCGTTTAAAGATGTTGCGCTGCAATTGTTGGGTCGGTTATTCCAGCACGTGCTTGTAGCCCGCAACCAACGACTGAATATCTTGGGCGCGACCAGTGGTGATACGGGCGGTGCGGCGATCGCCGGCGTCCGCGGACAAGATAACGTCGACATTTTTATTCTTTACCCGCAAGGTCGAGTAAGCCCGCTGCAAGAATTGCAGATGACAACCGTGGCCGACCGCAATGTGCACTGCATTGCTGTGAACGGGACATTTGACGATTGCCAACGGTTGATGAAAGAGACCTTTTCAGATCTCGACTACAAGGAAAGATATCAATTAGGCGCGGTTAATTCTGTCAATTGGGCGCGCGTACTCGCGCAGATTGTTTACTATGGTTACGCCAGTCTAAAAACGCCGGTGCCGGCCCAGTTTTCGGTGCCGACCGGTAACTTTGGTAATGTATTTGCGGCCTATCTAGCGCAAAAAATGGGCTTCCCGATCGACAGACTTATTGTTGCGACCAACGATAACGACATTCTGGCGCGCTTTTTTGAGACTGGAGAGTACGCATTGGGCCCAGTTCATCAGACGTTGTCGCCAGCAATGGATATACAGGTTGCGAGTAATTTCGAACGTTTTCTTTATTACCATTTTGAGCAAGACAGCCAGCGCCTTAATGCGTTTATGTCCGATTTTGCGGCGACCGGACGTGCGAGCCTCGGCGCTGCGCCGCAAACCGAGCTGTTCGCGGCCGTTGCGATCAATCAAACGCAAACGCTAGCGGCGATGCGACGCATAAAAAATCAGTTTGCTTATGTTCTGGATCCGCATACGGCGATAGGGGTAGCGGCTGCGCAGCAGACCTGTGCGGCAGAGGAGCCGATTATGTGCATCGCGACGGCGCATCCGGCGAAGTTTCCCGAGGCCGTCAAAGAAGCTACCGATATCGCTCCGACGCACCCGAGCCTTGATGCGCTTGCAGGGCTGCCACAACGTAAGAGCAACTTGGACGCCGACCTAGCAGCAGTTAAAGCGTTTGTAGCGGAGGCTATTCTCGCGTAGCGGCGCTACTTTGGGTTGTTGGCGAGGGTGGCTTCTATGGCCGCGATAGCGCCCATAACTTCACTCAGGTGGTGTACCTGGTGCCCCGGCTCCGAGCCCTCATCGACGGTCTGAGTGTTGTTTAAATTAACCCATATACTGTGCATGCCGACAGCGTTGGCGCCGTTGATGTCATCGTCAATGTGATCGCCGATATGTACACAGTGTTGAGCCTCGATACCCGCTCGATCGAGCGCGGCCTGAAACATGCGTGGGTCTGGCTTGCTGGCGCCGACGTCAGCGCTTGAAATAGCGCCTTGCAAATAAGGACTTATACCCGTGCGTTTGGCGTCGGCGTTGCCATTAGTCAGTGCATAGATGGGATAGCGCGCGCTCAGGGCTCTGAGCATTTCTAATGCATGAGGAAAAAAAGCAACTCGGTTGCGTCCCGCGAAAAACACCTCAAAAGCGGCATCCGCGAGTTTTCGTGCCTCATCCACAGGATACTGAGCCGCGCGCATCACACTGAATAATATTTCGATACGTAACCGGCTTAAATCGTGCCGGATATCTGGATGTCGCTCCAGTGTCTGGTTACGTAAGTCTAAGATGTCCGACGACGTATAGATTTCGTGTGCGGGGCGCGCGTGTTGAGCTAACCACTGCACAAGCTCTTGCTCGGCGGCGCGTATCGTTTTTTCTACATCCCACAACGTGTTGTCTAGATCCAGCGTGACTAATCGCAAACCGTTCATTCTTGTATCTCCGAGTTGCGCGCCCGTGGATGCGCATCGTCGTACACCCGTGCCAGATGTTGAAAATCTAGATGAGTATAGATTTGCGTTGTGGCGATGTCCGCATGTCCAAGTAATTCCTGCACGGCCCTAAGGTCGCCAGACGATTCGAGCATGTGGGTCGCGAAACTGTGACGCAGCATGTGAGGATGGAGCGAATTTTCTCCTAATTGGCGTTGGGCCACCCGCTTAATACGGTTCTGTATCGTGCGAGGGCTTAGAGGCTGTGCGCCGCGGCCGGGCAGTAACCAGTTGTCTGCGGATGGATTGGGATGCATGGCAAGCCATCGCCTAAGCGCTCTTACGCAATGTCGACCCAGAGGAACCAGCCGATTTTTATTGCCTTTACCGAGCACGTCGACAAAGCCTTGGTTTAGATCGAGATCGGATACGCGTAGGTTCACCACCTCGCTCAGACGCAACCCGCTGCCGTAAAACAATTCTAAGATCGCTTGATCGCGTATTGAGCGGCCGTCTTTCGGGTCGGCAAAATCCAGCAGCTGTGAGACTTTATCCGCATCCAATACCTTTGGAAGGTTGCGGGTGGCTTTAGGCGCGGAGACTAACTTTGCCGGATTTACCGAAACTAGATTGTGTTTTAACAGGTGTTCGTAGAAGCTGCGCACCGCAGAAAGGTTACGTTGAATCGTTTTTGCAGTGAGACGCTGATGACGCAGACGACTAACGAAACTTTGAATGTCTTTTGCGTTAGCTTGCGTGCAAGCCTGCTCGAGGCCCGCGATGTAGCGTTCCAAGTCCCGTCGATACGCTTGCAGCGTGTGTCTGGAATAGCGCTTGCTGTGCTGCAGATGAGTCAGAAACTCCTCAACTAACGGCGAATCTTTGCTCATCACCCGCCGAGCCGGTTCATAACTTTGGCGAGAATATCGGCGATGTATTGGACGAATAAAGTATCCATATTCTTCGCAAAGCGCGTGGGACTGCGGCTACCTATGCACAACACGCCAGTGCCCTCTCGCACTTTTAGCTGCAGCAACACGGCGCTACCGGTCTCGTCGTGGTCTGACATCGGGAATAGTTGATGCAGCTCGTCCTCGCGTAATACGGTGCAAGCTGCCTCGCTGTTGTTTTGCAGGTGCAGACAAGGCAGCTGTTCTACGTGATGTTGAATATGATCCAGAGCCAGCACTAAGTTTGCCGCGGCTAAGTGCGCACAGACGAAGTCTGCTTCAAAGTCGACCAAAACGTGGGTCGCCAGAACCTCGTTCAACTCGTGCCAGGAGTTTACCTCGAGCAGTGCGAGGTTGAGCGACCTGGTTTTAGCGAATATTTCGTCGTTGCTTCTCGCAGCTTGCAGAAGTTCATTCATGCGCCGGCGCATGGTCATGTTGCGCTCGCGTAGGATGGCGACCTGGTGTTCGATTAGCGAGACAGCGTTCCCCGACTCGTGGGATAAGCTCAGTTCCGCTATAGCCGCGGCGTGTTGTTGGAAAAAATCTGGGTTGGCACGCAAATAATCCAGAACCTGCTGATCGCTGAGTGACTCGCTGGCCAGGTGCAGGCTTGCGTCTTTTGATTTCGAATCGCGTGGTCGAAACGGCATCGCGCTACTCCTTGAGATTTATTTCACCCTCGAACACTAGGGTGGCCCCGCCGGACATGGTAATGGGTTGATTCGGCCCAGACCAACGAATTCGTAGCTTGCCACCTGGCAGCGACACTTTCACTTGGGTGTCGACCAGACTTTGACTGTGCGCGGCTACGACCGCAGCACTAGCCCCGGTGCCGCAGGCACGTGTTTCCCCGACGCCTCGTTCATAGACGCGCAAACGCACGAACGAACGATCCACCACCTGACAGAACCCGATGTTAGCGTGGTTAGGAAAAGCACTGTGGATGCTGAGTTGGGCGCCTATGGTTGCTACATCGACCGTAGCGATGTTGTCGACAAAGACAACCCCATGAGGGTTACCTGTGGACACTGCGGTAACTTTAAAATCCCTATTATCGACCTCCAGCACAGCGGTATTTGTTTTTGTGTTTGCAACGAACGGTACGGTGCTGGCGTCTAGTGACGGTGCTGGCAACGTCGTCTCAATCATCATCGGGTTGCGTTCTTCGAGCAGCCGCGTATGAATGACACCACCTTTGCTGTGCCATGTAAGTCGTGACTTGTTGCTCAGACCTAAGTGCCTCACCAGCCAAGCGACACATCGAGTGCCGTTGCCGCATTGCTCGGATTCGCTGCCATCGGCGTTGTAGATCAGGTATTGGAAGTCAGCGTCTGGTCGGTTAGGTGGCGCTATCACCAGTAACTGGTCAAATCCGACACCTTCGTTCCGCAGTCCCCACTGTTTAATCTTTTCTGTAGGTAGCGGGTCGCCACAGCTGATCGCGTCTAGGACCATGAAGTCGTTACCTAGGCTTTGCATTTTATAAAACTTGACCATGGGCTAGCGTGCCTAGGGCAGCTCCAGTCGCAGTTGATCCTGAATGGTCTCGCGGCGGCGTATGCACTCTAATTTGGTGCCGTCGACTAGGACCTCGGCGGCGCGCCCGCGCGAGTTGTAATTCGACGCTAAGCACATGCCATAAGCACCGGCGGAGAGCACAGCTAGAAGGGAGTCCTCGCTCAGTTGCAGCGACCTATCCTTTGCTAGAAAGTCACCAGATTCGCAGATCGGGCCGACCACATCGAGCCGATGCATCGGATCTTCTGGATTGACACCGTCGACAACAACAATGTCGTGCCAGGCATCATACAAAGATGGGCGTATTAGGTCGTTCATCGCCGCATCAACGACTGCAAAGCCGGTAGCGCCTTCTTGCCCCGGCTTTAAATATTCAACCTGAGTGAGGAGTAAACCGCCATTAGCTGTCAATGATCGCCCCGGCTCCACGCGCAAAGGTAATTGGCGTGGTCCAAGTAGCTTGTGAAGCTGCGCCCCATAAGCGTCGAGGTCCAGTGCCTGCTCGTCCTGATAGCGCACCCCAAAGCCGCCGCCAAGGTTAACGTGCTGCAGCTCGATGCCCCCGTCCGACAGGGTGTCGACTATTTTAAGAATGCTTTGCAATGCCTCGAGTAACGGCCCGGTGCTGGCGATTTGCGAGCCGATGTGGCAATCGATACCGGTAATACTCAGCGCCTTTGACTTTGCTGCTATGGAATAAAGGGTTAACGCGGTATTTGCGTCAACGCCAAACTTACTGTCCTTTAAGCCGGTTGAGATATAAGGGTGTGTGTTGGCGTCGATATCTGGGTTTACACGAATTGATATGGGTGCGACCTTCTGCGCCAACTCTGCCCGCTGTTGAATGCGGATTAATTCGCTGCGACTCTCTACATTAAAGCAGCCCACGCCGACCTTGAGCGCCAGATCGATCTCGGCTACAGATTTTCCCACACC
>DEBN01000059.1:0-1185 GCA_002348825.1 Gammaproteobacteria bacterium UBA2955 | reverse complement strand
TCCCCGCCGGACACGATGTCGAAGCCGGCCCCAAGCTCTTTGAAAAGGGTCAATATGCCTAAATTTGAATTAGCTTTTACCGAATAGTGAATTCTAGATTCAATTAGGTTCAGTGCGGATGCTAATTGTTGGTACTGGGCGCGGAGTGTTTGTGCTGAATAGACATAGCATGGAGTTCCAAACTGGTCCGCAATTTGCCTAAGCGGCACCCCTTCCACAGCGAGATCTTCGCCGGCCTGCGTCAACAATTGACGCGGCTCACGGCTCAAGATGCACCTCGCTTACGTTGTCTGCAGCGACCACCGTTATTGCATCAGCCCTGTGCAAGGCAGCACCGGCCGGCAGCTGCAGCGGCCCTTTGTGGCCGCAGGTAGCAACTAGCGAGCACAGCATCATTATGATTGCCCAATACGTTGTCATAAATCACTCGCCTTGCTGTCTTTAGACTTTGCGTTAATTCTTATTCAGGCGCGACAACGCAGCCTGCGCCTGAGTCCTTACCTGAGCGGGTGCGGTGCCGCCTAAGTGATCGCGCGCAGCAATGGAACCTTCTAAGCTAAGAACGTCGTACACGTCCGCTTCGATTGGGCCGTCCTCGGCACCGTTTAGTTGCTCCAGAGTCAATGCTTCGAGGGGCTGATTGAGCTCGACCGCTCGTTGCACGGCACCTCCCACCAGTTCGTGCGCGTCGCGGAACGGTAACTGTTTACGTACCAAATAATCTGCTAAATCCGTCGCGGTTGTATAACCTGCAAGCGCAGCTTGGCGCATTTGCTCATGGTTTACGGCAATGTTGGGAATTAGACCGTTGAGCGCGATTAAGCAATCACTGAGCGTATCAATGCTATCAAACAGGGGTTCTTTGTCCTCCTGATTGTCTTTGTTGTAGGCCAGTGGCTGGCTTTTCATTAACGTCAGCAACGCCATTAAGTTACCGTTGGCGCGCCCGGTTTTGCCGCGAATCAATTCCGGGACGTCGGGATTCTTTTTCTGCGGCATGATGCTCGAGCCAGTACAAAATCGGTCGGGCATCGTTATGAACGCGAATTGCTGGCTTGACCACAAGACGAGTTCTTCGCACCAGCGCGACAAGTGCGTCAAGGTAAGAGCCGTGACTGAGCAAAACTCAATTGCGAAATCGCGATCGCTCACCGCGTCCAATGAGTTCGCGCAGACGCCGTCGAA
>DEBN01000192.1:3670-11623 GCA_002348825.1 Gammaproteobacteria bacterium UBA2955 | reverse complement strand
CCACTCCGCGACATAGCGCTGGACAATGGCCCGACACTCGTTGTTGTAGCCCGCAACACCAAGTTTTTCCACTGCGTCCTGAGCCGACATGCCCAGCTGCTTGTCGATTTCGTGTTCGACCGGCAGACCGTGGCAGTCCCAGCCAAAGCGCCGCATGACGTAGCGGCCCTTCATGGTCCAATACCGCGGAACCACGTCTTTAATGGTACTGGCGACAAGATGGCCGTGATGAGGTAACCCGGTGGCAAAGGGCGGACCGTCATAAAAAATATATGGTTTCTTGCCTCGAGTATTGGCCAGCGACTGTCGGAACGCATCCGTGTCCTGCCATAACTTAAGAATGTCATGCTCCATTTCGACGAACGAAAACGGCGCGCTGTCAGCAGGCTCGGACATGAGATCTCAATTAAAAGAACGGGCGCGAAGTATACCGGCAATGGCGCGTGATTGGACCTTGCAGGTATACGAATCCGCGTCTGCTAGGTAGTTATGGCCAATGACGCTCTACCCAGCGTAGACTGCGCGGAAGATATCCATGGGGACGGAGGTGACATGCAAATCGGAGCGGTATTTCCACACAACGAAATCGGGAACGATCCCGGGGCAATAAAGGCTTTCGCGCAGGGTGTCGAAGACCTAGGCATCAGTCATTTGTTGATCTACGACCATGTTCTGGGCGCGGACCCAGATCGCGAAGGCGGTTTTCGCGGCCCTTATGATAAAGACGTAGCTTTTCATGAACCTTTCACTACCTTCGCCTTCATTGCCGCGGTGACCGAAAGATTAGAAATGATCACAACGGTGATGATCCTACCCCAGCGACAAACTGTGCTCGCCGCGAAGCAGGCAGCAGAGGTCGCGTTGCTCTCGAATAACCGCTTTCGCCTCGGCGTTGGCGTGGGTTGGAACGAGGTTGAATATGTAGGCCTGAACGAGACGTTCAACAATCGAGGGCGCCGCCAAGCGGAGCAAGTCGAGGTTATGCGAAAACTCTGGAGCGAGGATTCACTGGACTACACCGGTGATTTTCATCGCATCGATAAAGCCAGTATCAACCCGCGCCCCAGCCAGCAAATACCAATATGGTTCGGCGGCTCCGCGCCAGCGCTGCTGGATCGCGTGGCTCGGCTGGGCGACGGCTGGATCCCTCTAATGGGGGCAAACGAAAAAGCCCAAGCCTGCATCGATACGATCAAAGCCACCCGCGAGGCTGCAGGCCTGAGTTTTGATAATTTCGGCATTCAGGCCCAAGCGCAGTACGCCGGCGGCTCGCCGGAGCGCTGGCAAAAGCATGCACAGGCGTGGAAAGATATGGGCTGCACCCACATCGCCATTGCTACCCACAACGCCGGCCCAACCGATGTGGATGGCCACTTATCCAGGATTCGCGAATATCAAGAAGCCGTCGCCGACTCGGCTTAGTCGCTAGCTAGCGCCATCAACGCATCTACCCGGGCAGCCAGTTTATCCAAACTGCCCGCAAAGACCGGCACCACAAGTTGATCGACACCTGCGGCCGCGTAGGCCGCTACGGTGTCCACTGTAACAGGATGACGATTCGGTCCCACCACCAGATCAATGTCACTGCGACTACGGCCCGTGCCGGCTAAAGCAGCATCCAAGCTGACTAGCTTTTCCTGCAGTTGTTCCGGGCTTAAATCGTAACCATACCAACCGTCGCCGAGCCTCGCGACACGGCGCATGGCGGCATCGGATTCTCCACCAAAGTAAATTGGCGGCGCGGGTTTCTGTATGGGTTTCGGATTAAAGTGGCAGGGTTGCAGATTAACGGTTTGCCCGGAGAACTCGCTGACGCCGTCTGACCAAAGCGCGCGCATGGCCAGAATATATTCCTCTGTGCGCGCGGCGCGGGTCGAAAAGTCCATGTCGAGATTTTCGAACTCCTCTTTCAACCAGCCAATGCCAACACCGAAGTCCACCCGTCCGTTCGACAAATAGTCCACATCTGCGACCATTTTCGCGGTATACACGGGCTGCCGCTGAGGCACTAAACAGATACCTGTTCCCAGACGCACGCGCTCGGTGTGAGCCGCAATAAAGGTAAGCGCGGTAAAGGGATCAAGAATACCTTCCGGATCGCCAGGAATGCGCCCATTGTCGGAATAAGGATAGGTCGACGCGTATTCGGGGAAAAACAGAACGTGCTCTGGCACCCAGATGCCATGCACCCCTTTGGCTTCTACCAGTTGCACTGCCTCTTTGATGAAGCCCGTCGCAGTGTGCTGACTGAAGGCCATGGCTACACTCATTTTCATTGCACTCTCCATAGATTTTATTAGCGCCTATTCCTACTCTGCACTGTGCTGCAGAGGTTGTACATCAGCGGCAGCGATAATGAACTCGGCAACTAATTGTGGATCCTGCATGGGTATAAAGTGAGTTAACTCAGGCAAATATACGTCCTGCGCATTAGCAAACTGGTCAGCAAGCTCAGGCCAGGTCGGTGACGCAGTAAAGTCCATATCCTGGCTCTCTGGATCTCGGGGCTTGGCTCTGAGCACGACCACCGGCGTTTCAATGTTAGGAATGAGATCGTATAAATTCGAATCGAAGTTACCCATGTAGATGGACGCCTCCACCTCGGGCGGGCATGCCAATTCCATAACGTCATCGGTTTGGCTGGGCACAACCCCAAAATCGCAATAGTCTCTAAACACACGCGGATCCCACAACGCGTAAGGCGAACGCTCCGCGTATCGGTCGAACATCGCCTGAGCGTCGGCAAAATGACGGCGACGGCGCGCGATCGGGTGCTCCGATACATCGGCGTATTGGTGACGGACGCTGCTTTGATAAAGCTGCGGGTCCATTATTACAGGGTCGATCAGCAGCAGTTGCCGAAAAAAACTTTCGTTGTGGCCGCAGCTATGGGTCACGCAGTGGCCACCCATTGAGTGACCCACGCCAATAGCATTGGATAGTTGCAGGGCATCACAAACGTGCAGCAGATCATCGCCAAATCGCTGCCAGGTGTAGGGCGTCACATTAGCTGAGCGTCCATGTCCTCGCATATCCACCGCAAAGATCTGCCATTCCTCGGGCAACAGCGCCACCACCTGATCCCAACAGCGTGCGTGAAAACCGGTCGCGTGAACCAATAACACCTGCTGAGTTTCCTGAGATTGGCCCATCCACTCGAAGACGACCAGGTCGCAACCGTCTACGGTTATCGTGTGCTGCTTCGGAGATTCGCGCATTAGCCCGCCCTTAGACTGAATAATTTTTAAGCCGCGGAGTTTAGGCGAAATAATGGCAAAGCGTTACACTTGGCCGTCAATTCGGTTTAGCTCAGCAACATGGCAGAACTGCAACGTTCAGAAATAGTCTCGGATGATTCAGAATTGCTGATCCTCGTGGATGAGAACGACCGCGAATTGGGTCATCTCGATAAGGCCGCATGCCACGACGATTCAGGCATTCTGCATCGCGCCTTTTCGCTGTTTATTTTCAACGCTCACGGTGAACTTTTATTGCAGCAGCGCGCCCCCGACAAACGACTTTGGGGCGGCTATTGGTCGAATTCGTGCTGCTCGCACCCGCGCAAAAACGAAACCATGGCCCAAGCGGTCGAGCGGCGCTGCGAGCAGGAACTGGGGTTCAGTACCGATCTGAGCTTTGTTTATAAGTTCAAATACCAAGCCGAGTTTGCAAACCTCGGCAGCGAGCATGAGCTCTGCTCAGTGTATGTTGGGCAGTTCGATGGTAAGCCAGACGTCAATGTGACCGAGATCAGCGCTTGGCGTTGGATTAAACCCGACGACCTGAATCGAGAGCTTGCAAATCCAACGGCGCTGTTCACACCCTGGTTAAAACTCGAATGGCAAACTCTAAATCAGGATTTCCCAGAGCTTGTTGCCGGACGACGGTAGCGACGGCCACAGAGCTCGACGCAACACCCAAAACATCATCGCTACGACGATACGCCTCACGGCATTGAACTGGGCTTCACCCGCGGGCCCGCCACCGCCGTGTGACGGTCGAACCAAGCGTCCGCTGAGTCGCTGAGTCGCGCGCGCATTCCCAGCTTGATTTTTTGCGGTGTGCCGGGCGGAAAATCTGCAAAACGCTGACACAGCGCCTGCGCACTCGAAACCACTTGATCATCGGCTACCACCGCGTTTGCTAAACCCAAACGCATCATCTCAGAAGCGCTCAACCGATCTCCGATCAACGTCACTTCGGCAATGACGCGTTCGCTATGACGTAAGTTGAGCCATGCCATATTGTAAGGCGCTGCCATGCCAATTTGCACTTCACCGACCTGCAAGAAAGCCTGCTCACCGACCACCAAATAGTCACAGGCAATCGCTAAGGCCGCCCCACCATTGATTGCATAACGCTCAACTGCCCCGACGATAGGTTTGCTGCAATTGAACAGCGCGCTGTGAGCACGTCGCCAGGTAGCCTGAAACCCCGCAACCCAAGCCGGTTCGGGTTCTGCGTTGAAGGCTTTAAGATCAAGGCCAGAGCAAAACGCGCCGCCTGCGCCGCGGATTAAAACGGCCTGCACCTGCGGGTCCTGCTGCAAAGCCTCCAGCGCTTCGGCCAGCGCTTCGCCAAACGGTCCCGTGATGGCATTTTTTCGTTCCGGCCGATTTAACGTGACCTCGCCCCAACAGCCACCTGCCTCTGTGTACTGTTTGCGCCATTCCACCTCTGCCATAGTTCCCCCTTACATCAGCAACACGATACCGGTTACCAGCAACAACATACCCAACACTTCACGACGACGCACCCGCTCACCGAGCAACCAGACCGATGTGATCAGCGTAAACAGCAGTTCAATCTGCCCAATGGCGCGCACCAACGCCGCATTGGCGAGCGCCATTGCAGTAAACCAACATACGGAGCTGGTCATACCGATCAAGCCCACCCAGGTCGCAACCCGCCAGCTATGGATCACCCGCTGCAGCTGCTGGGGTTCACGCGCGATCAGATAGATTCCCATAACCAATGTCTGAAACGTAAGATTAACAGCGAGGGTCAGAGCTGCACGGTGCAGCGCATCGTTCTCATCCGTACCCAGAGCTAAACTGGCTCCACGGAAACAAACCGAGCACAGCGCGAAGCTGCTGCCAGCCAACAGCCCTAACCACAGGGCCGGCCCACGGCGAAAAATTTGCTGCGGGTTAACGCCACCGGTGAGTAAAAAAACACCCGCCAGACTGATTGCAATGCCGAGTAAGGCAAACCAAGACAACTGTTCCCCGAGCAATATCAAGCCAAAGGCAGCGGCCTGCATGGCTTCGGTTTTGCTCATTGCGGTGCCTACGGCAAACTGGCCATTGCTTACTGCGGCAACAAGCGCTGATGTGGCAATAATTTGTGTGATCCCACCCGCACAGACATACCACCAAAACGCATCGTTAGAGATCGGCAAGTTAATTTCACCCAGCCAGACCACAAACAGCCAAGCAAAAGGTAACGCATAAACGAAGCGCACATATGACGAACCGTTAACCGAAAGGGTAAGCGTGAGTCGACGTTGCAACAAAGAGCGCAAATTTTGCAGAAATGCACCAGCGAAAGTTAATCCGACCCACCATTCCATACGCTATCCTTGGGCCTTCACAACGTCGTTCCGAGCTGGCTACCCTGGGCCTGCACGTGTTGCTTCGACACCCGGTTAAATCGTGTAACCAAGACAACCGCCGCGCACACCAAGCCGCAGGCCAAGCCGATCCAATAGCCCGTTACGCCAAGGTCAACGCCCTCGAAAAGTCCGTAGCCGAATACCAGAGCCACGGGCAAACTCACAAACCAATAACAGACTACCGCGATAAAAAAAGGTACCGAGGTATCCTTGTAACCACGTAACGCGCCCATGGCGATAACCTGCACATCATCGAAAATCTGATACACCGCTACGATCAGCAACAGCCCCGTGGCCAAAGCCACCACTTCTGGCTCTGTAGAATACAGACTCACAACCCACGGCCCCAGCGTCAACAGAGCGGTAACAGCGACCAATGCGAAACCAAAACTTGCCCCAATAGCCACCCAACCACTACGGCGTGCTGCCGCGAAATCGTCCGCGCCAACATTGAATCCCACGCGAATGGAGGCAGCCATACCCAGACCCAAAGGCACCATAAATACCAAGCCACTGATGTTGTTGACGATTTGGTGGGCAGCAACAGTCTCCGCGCCCAGACGCCCTATCAACAAAGTCATTAAAGAAAAGATGCCGAATTCAGCAAAGGTCGACATGCCTATGGGTAAACCGAGCTTTACATAGCGCCCAATCGCCTCGATATCCGGCCACGAGAAGCGACTAAAAACCCGCGCCACCGCGACCCGCGACGAGCGCACCACCACACAAATAGCGATGAGTTGAAATGTCATAATCGTCGCCGAGGCCCAACCACAGCCCTCGCCGCCCAGCGCAGGAATTCCCCAACCCCCGTAGATGAACCAATAGTTAAGAGGCACCTTTAACAGCAACCCGACACCCGAAATCACCATTGCCGGCGCGGTCCAAGATAGACCCTCACAGAGATAGCGCAGCGCAAAGTAGCCCAGCACCGGCAACACCCCCCAGCTGATCGCAGATAAATAACTGACAGCAATGGGCACCGCCAGAGGATCGACACCAATCGAGTGGTAAAGGGGCTCGATGTTCCGGACCAGCGCGATCAATGCTAGCCCGGCAACCAGTGCAATCCACAACACCTGCCGTACCGCCTCGCCGGCCTCATGACTACGGCCGGAGCCATGCAACTGCGACACCGTGGGGGTGAGCGCCATGACAATACCAGCCACCAACAACAACAACGGCCAAAACACCACCCCACCCAATGCCACACCGGCCAGATTCACAGCACCCAGGCGACCGGCCATAACCGTGTCTACCACACCCATACCCATCTGAGCGAGTTGGGTAAAGACCAACGGACCGGCAAGGCGAACCAGTTGTCCTAGTTCGGCAAGATTGCGCTGAGCAGTAATTTCGACGACCCCCGACTTGTCCTGTGCGCACGCACAATACCTTACCGGATGGACAACCACACTAAGTGCGGACAGTCAGACCGCAGGCGTAACGCGTCGCTGACGTAGTCACCAATACTCAGTCGCACCACCCAGTAAAGGGATTCACACCCATACCTGCCCGCGTGATGGCAGCAGCAGCGAAGCTAAGTCGGTAACGTGAACGTATCCGCGTCAAGACTCACTGGGAACTGCTCGCGCGCAGCGCTGAGACTTCGCCAACTCAGAGCCTGAGTAATGACCGCAGGCTGGTCCCCACACTCAGATAACACGGCACCATCATGCCCGAATATCACCGAGCCGCCGCCATAGCGCAACGCGCTGCCGTCAGTGCCCACAATGTTGACGCCAGCACAATACACCTGATTCTCTATCGCTCGAGCGCGCAACAGGGTTTGCCAGGCCACTTGGCGCGCGGCAGGCCAATTCGCAACAACCAGCAGTACATCGTAGTCGCCACGATTACGCAGCCAAACCGGAAACCGCAGGTCGTAACAGACCGCGAGGCAGATGCGCCAACCGTTCCACTCTAGGACCACTCGATCCTGACCGGCGGCATAGTATTGATGCTCATTCGCCATACGAAATAGGTGACGCTTATCGTAGAAGCTCAGCTCACCGGCGGGCGTGGCCCAGACGAATCGATTGAAATACTGCCCCGCATCGCTAATGACCACGCTTCCGCAAAGCACTTTGTTTAACGAGAATGCGCGCTCGCGCATCCACGACACTGTAGCGCCGTCCATTGGCTCCGCAACACGCGCGGAATCCATGGTAAATCCGGTGCTGAACATCTCGGGCAAAACTACCACCTGCGAAGCATCGTCGATCTCTTCGAACAACTGATCAAACAACGCTCGGTTGGCCTGGGCATCGTGCCAATGGGTATGGGTTTGCAACAAACTGACAACTAGAGGCTGCATAGGATCTCGGCTGCACGTTCCA
>DEBN01000192.1:0-3284 GCA_002348825.1 Gammaproteobacteria bacterium UBA2955 | reverse complement strand
GGACACTGCGCTGATAGAATACCGACACGGGAATGGACGCGATGCCCGACTCTTCAGTCCAGCGGCGCGCTAATGCCACGTCGCTCTCCGCACTGATCCGCGAATAATCCAACAACTGAAAGTAGGTACCGGAACTGGGCGTAAACTGAAACTTAGAATCTGCAAGCAAACCGCAAAAGTAGTCGCGTTTGGTTTGATAAAAGCTACCCAATTGCTTGTGATGATCGGGCTCAGCGGCCAAAAAATCCGCGAGTCCATACTGCACTGGAGTATTGACCGTAAACGTTACAAATTGGTGAATGCGCCTAAACTCCTTAGTTAGTTCAGGCGGCGCCACGCAATAACCGACTTTCCATCCGGTGACATGGTAAGTCTTGCCAAACGAAGATATAACAAAACTGCGCTCATACAGATCGGGATATCGACACAGGCTTTCATGCAACCTGTCGTCAAAAATAATGTGCTCGTAAACCTCGTCACCGACCAAAAATATGGGTTTGTCCTCGATCAACATCTGCAACGCTTGCAGGTCCTCGGCATCCCAAATTGAACCCGTCGGGTTGTGCGGCGTGTTGATAATGATCAGGCGAGTGCGGTCGGAAATTGCATCGCTCACCATGTCCCAATCGACTCGATACTCAGGCGCGGACAATGGTAGGTGCACTGGCACGCCGCCCTGTAGACGAATCACTGGGTCGTAACTGTCGTAGCAGGGATCAAACAAAATCACTTCGTCACCCTGATTAACTACCGCGGCGATGGCACAGAACAACGCTTCGGTAGCCCCGGCGGTTACCGTAACTTCGGACTCCGGCGAACAGGTCAGGCCATAGAGATCAGCAACTTTGTGTGCAATGGCTTCGCGCAACGCCGGAACCCCAGCCATAGGCGGGTATTGATTAAAACCATTGGTCAAATAGTGCTGCACACGCGCCAACAGCTCGGGTGGGCCATCGAAATCTGGAAACCCCTGCGACAGGTTAATAGCGCTGTGGCGGTCGGCTAAGGCACTCATCACCGTGAATATCGTGGTTTGCACGTCGGCAAGCTTGCTGACTGGCGAGAGAGTTTGCATAAATGCGGTGTTTGTAAGTAAACAGACATGGTCGCATAGGGTCGCCGCTAACTAAACATCAAAATATTTTGATATTTATCAACGGACTGGTAGGATGCGCGGCTCGTTGCATCACTGAAACCGAAAGCCGTGCCCACTGCCGTTCAAAAAAACACCGTATCGCCGCTACAGCAACCGCCAGATCGCGATGTCGTAAACGTGACCAAGGCCGTCGGCGACAACCTAAGAGCTAATATTCTGCGCGTTCTCGCGGCAGATTCATTTGGCGTGCAGGAACTGTGCTCGATATTTTCTGCAGCGCAACCAGCGCTCAGCCATCACTTGAGGATACTGCGAGAGGCTGGTCTGGTGAGTCAGCGAAAAGAAGGTACCAATGTGTTTTATCGACGCAGCAGCCACGCCGTGGGAACGTTGCACGGGGCCCTATTTGCGGCCGTTGACGCTACGCCACCTACAGCAGAGGTTCGCGCGCGGATCCGCGCCTTGAACCAGCAACGGGTAGAACGCTGCCAGGCGTTCTTTGCCAGCAATAAAGACGTCTTGGCCCAGCAGGACGAGCTGATTTGCCCAACCGAGGTATACCTTTCCGGGGTCATGGAGAGCTTACCGAGGCATCCACAACGCCAAGGCCGCGCACTCGAAGTCGGACCCGGTAACGGCGCGTTACTGCTGCAACTCGCCGGGCGATTCACCGAAGTCGTGGGCATGGACAGTTCGGCAACGATGCTGAACACCACTGCGGATCATATCGCCCACCAACCCGCGGCCAACCAAATCAGCCTGGTGCAGGACGACTTTTTCAGCGTGGCGGCACAACCGCAATTTGATGCACTAATTGCCGCCATGGTGTTACACCATATGCCATCCCCTGAAGCGTTTTTTCACAAAGCGGCGCGGCTACTGAACCACGGTGGCGATCTCGTGATCGCTGAGCTGTGCCGCCATACCCAAGACTGGGTTACCACCACAGTGGGCGACCTGTGGCTGGGGTTTGAGCCTCACGTGCTCATCCAATGGGCCGAGAACTATGGTTTTCGCCTCAAAGACCAACAGCATCTTGCGCAACGAAACGGCTTCCAAGTGCAAGTTTTAGGATTCCAAAGTAATGCATAACTCTTTCTATACAAACCCAACAGGAGCTCTTTATGTCTGATTACAAAGTCGCTGACATCGGCCTCGCAGAATTCGGCCGCAAGGAACTGACCCTCGCGGAAGCGGAAATGCCCGCTCTCATGGCGTTACGCAAGCGCTATGCGCCCAGCCAGCCACTTGCTGGCGCTCGCATCATTGGCTGTATACACATGACCATTCAAACCGGCATTCTGATCGAAACTCTAGTGGATCTTGGGGCCGAAGTACGCTGGTCTTCATGCAATATTTTCTCCACACAGGATCACGCCGCCGCCGCGATCGCCGCCCAGGGCATTCCGGTTTTTGCTTGGAAGGGCGAGACCGAGGAAGAATACGAATGGTGCATCGAACAAACTATTCTTAAAGACGGTGCCCCATGGAACGCCAACCTGCTGTTGGATGATGGCGGCGACCTGACCCAGATCATCCACGACAAATACCCGCAAATGCTCGACAGCATTCATGGCATCAGCGAGGAGACCACCACGGGTGTGCACCGCTTGCTGGACATGCTGCGCGACGGTGAACTCAAAGTACCCGCCATCAATGTCAACGACTCGGTTACCAAATCAAAAAACGACAACAAGTACGGATGCCGACACTCGCTTAACGACGCGGTAAAACGCGGTACCGACATGTTGATGTCCGGCAAGCGCGCTCTGGTTATCGGCTACGGCGATGTAGGCAAGGGCTCGGCACAAAGCCTGCGACAGGAAGGCATGATTGTAAGAGTCACCGAAGTGGACCCTATTTGCGCCATGCAGGCGTGCATGGACGGCTATGAGGTAGTGTCGCCTTATACCGATGGCCTGAACACCGGCAAGACCGAAGACATCGATCAACGACTGCTGCAGGATACAGACCTAATCGTCACCTGCACCGGCAACGCCAACGTTTGCGACTCGGCAATCTTAAACAGCGTCAAAGCGGGTGCTGTCATTTGTAACATCGGCCATTTCGACAACGAAATTGATACCGCTTACATGCGCGAACACTGGCGCTGGGACGCGGTCAAGGATCAGGTGCATATGATTCATCGTTCCGAGGAGCGCGGCGACTATCTGATCTTGTTGTCCGA
>DEBN01000086.1 GCA_002348825.1 Gammaproteobacteria bacterium UBA2955 | reverse complement strand
GTTGCGGCGTCGATCGCCCGTGCGTTGGGTGCCGGGGATGTGGCAAAGGCCGAACGTCTGGTCTGGCACGCGTTAGCCTTGGCTTTGGCGGGTGCCGCTGTTTTGTTGGCGCTGTTTTTATTCGGCGGTAAGGCTTTTTTGCGATTTCTTGGCGGTGCTGGTGAGGTGCTGGCGCAATCTCATACTTATGCAATGTTGTTATTGGCGGGAGGTGTATTTCTCTGGTTAATTAGCACGGTTTCGGCGATCTTCCGCGGTATGGGGGAAATGCAGTTCCCTGCGGCGGTGATGATATTCAACGCGTTGATTCAGATTCCTTTGTCGGGCTGTCTGATTCTGGGTTGGGGAGGGTTGCCTGCACTGGGACTCAGTGGCGCTGCTATTTCAGCCGTCGTATCGGCGGCAGTCTTGAGCGTGCCGTTATTTTTCAAGCTTGTGCGGAGTAATTTTCCAATACATTTACGCTGGTCGGCGATGACCTTTTCCAAGTCAGATTTTAACGACATTTTGCAGGTGGCATTGCCGGGCGCGCTGTCGCCGCTACTGACGGTCGCCACCGTATTGGTACTCACGGCCTTTGTGGCGAGCTTTGGCGAGGCGGCATTGGCTGGCTACGGCATTGGCTCGCGAGTTGAATTTTTAATTATCCCGTTAGTATTTGGTCTGGGTGCGGCCATGACTTCGACGGTTGGGGTCAGCGTCGGTGCTGGAGACTTAGGCCGAGCCGAACGGCTGGGCCGTGTCGGGGGCGTCAGCGCGGGACTCATAGCCGGCGTGGTCGGTATCGTGTTGGCGTTGTTTCCCGATGCATGGATTGGGGCGTTTACCGATTTGCCTGCGGTGCACGCATCGGCGAAAAGCTATATCCAAATCGTCGGGCCATTTTTCTTTTTCCATGGTTTGGGATTGTCTTTATATTTTGCTTCTCAGGGCGCCGGTGCCATGCTGTGGCCGGTATGGGCAACGGTGCTTCGGGTTGTTGTCGCGGCTCTGGGTGCCTATGCGTTGGCGTTTACGTTTGGGTTCGGCTTGGCCGGCATCTATGCTGCGGCCGCGGCCGCGATGCTGACCTACGCGGTTGTGATCGCAGCGGCGATCAGCGCCGGTGCCTGGCGTAAAGGCGATAATTAGCGGCGTTGAATTTCGAAAACACCTTTATCTGACACCGAATCTGTCTCGTAACGCAAAAAGTCCTTCGCATAAGCGGCGCCTTTAACGCGAATCAATTCCTGAATTGCTGACGTGATCACGACTTCGGCTATATCTGCTTCGTCAAGACTCAGCGCCTTGCCTTGCTCGTAGCCGCTGGTGAGTAGTTCTTTTGCTAGGGCGTATTTGCTCATGTGCTTGTCCTAATTGGCGATGTGCTGGAGGCGTTGGTAAAGAATGAGTATGTCACTAAAAGCCGGTCTCTGGTTCAACTAAGAGATTGCGGTTGGTTTTGGGCAGCAAGTGTGGTGCCAGAGGTTTGCGGCGCCGTGGCGCTGTTGCCGGATAGTTTTTTGCCAGATAGGTCAGAATCTGATCTTCGGTTTGCGCGTCTAATTGCCAAAGATTTTGCCGTGCCTGCATCCAGCGAATTGTTTCCAGCCAAATGCGCCGGTCGCCCCGATTTCCGGTTACCAGCTGCAGGGAATGACAATTGCCGCAGTGTGCGGCGACTAATTGCCATGCACCGTCTTTGATTAAGCCGGTGCGTTCATCCACGATATCAGCGGCTACCGATAGGCTGCAAAGAGCAGCTATAACGATTAAGAAACCCTGCACGTTTACACCACGGCCACGGCGATACGATGACAGGCGTTATTTAAATAGCCCTTTGGGTTCCAGCCAGGCACCACCATTGGTTGGCTTTCGCCCTTATTGTCGGTGGCACGCGCCCAAATTTCGAAGTAACCCGTTTGGGGAAACGTCACTTTTGTCGACCACTGTTGCCATGCCAATCGATTGACCGCTGGCTGCAGCTCGCAGCGTTGCCAGGATGCTCCGAAGTCAATGGAAACGGCAACGGCACTGACAGAGCGGTCGCCCGCCCAGGCGTGGCCGCGCAGGTTCAGTGGGGTAGCTAGAGTCTGTTGGATGCCGGACTTGGGAAAGGTAATTAAGGATTTCACCGGCATGGACTGAATGATGCACATTTGCGAATCCGCTACAGGGTTGCCGGGTGCAGTCGGCGCGCAAGGCACGCGATAGGCGCTGCCCGTCATTTTTGCGCCGTCGTGAACCCGGTCGCGGATAAGGATCTCGTTCAACCATTTGCCCGAGGCTGAGGCTGGCCAACCGCTGCAGATCAGGCGCAGCGGATAGCCGTGCAGGGGTGGAATATCCGCGCCATTGAGCGCCCAAGCGATTAAGGTTTCGTCTTCTAGCGCCTTATGCATGGGTACTCCACGCGAGATTGGGGCCTTGTTCGGGTCGCCGCTAAGGTGCGTGTCTGCTGCGTTGTAGCCGATGTAGACCGCGCTGTCGGCAATCCCGCAGTGCTGTAAGACATCGCGTAGACGCACACCCGTCCATTGCGCACAGCTGATGGCCCCTGTGGTCCATTGGTTGCCGCTTGCCGGTGGAAAGAATTCACTGCGCCCGTTGCCGCCGCACTCCAGCTGTAACTGGTAGGTATGGTGTTGAAACTTTTGCTTCAGCTCGCGCAGTGAAAATTCGGTTGGGTGTACGCAGGATTCGCCGCCGATACTTATAGTCCACTCGACGGCCTGCGCAGCGGTGATTTGCGGCGGTACACCATTATTGCGGACAAACATTCGCGATGCCGGTGTGATGATGTCGTCTAACAGATGCGCCGGGGTTTCGGCATTTATGGGCCTGTCGTTGAGCACTACGAGGCCCGGTTTTTCTGGAATGACCGCGGTCTGTGCTGCGTGGGTAAGCCCGACCGGTGTAAGTCCGGCAGGCAGTAACGGCAAGTAGGGGATGCGCATGCCGAGTAGCGCGCTCAACGAAGCTACGCTGCCATTACGTAAAAATTGCCGGCGTTTAAAGTGCGTTTGCTGTTTAGATTTCATGGCTCCCCCCGCTTCGTAAGCGTGGCCTCATTCTAGATCGACTGAGTGAGTCTGGCGAACGTCGGTCTGGGACTGTGGTATAAGACTAAGTAACGTGCTGGCGATGAACGTATCCGGCGATATGGATTAAGACTCTCGGGGGGATGGCCAACGACTATGGATTTGCAGCAGTTTCGAGCGGAAACCAGAGACTGGCTCGACAGTAATTGCCCGCCGTCGATGCGGACACGCATGGTCCCCGGCGAAGACATTGCTGGCGGGCATAAACGCCGCAGCACGAATCCGGACGCCTATGTATGGCTGGAGCGCATGGCCGAGAGAGGTTGGACCGTGCCTACTTGGCCGCAGGAGTACGGCGGCGCGGGCTTAGCTAAAGAGGAATTTTTGGTGTTGCTGGATGAACTGCAACGCATTCAAGCGCGGCCGCCATTAGGCGGTATGGGGGTGTCCATGATTGGGCCGACGCTCTTGGAATATGGGACCGCCGCGCAAAAGCGTGAACATTTGCCGCCCATCGCTCGAGGCGAAGTGGCGTGGTGTCAGGGGTACAGCGAGCCAGGGGCGGGTTCTGATCTGGCCGGCTTGCAGAGTTACGCCGAGGACCACGGCGATCACTTTATTTTAAATGGGGCAAAGATCTGGACCTCGGGTGCGAATCATGCGGATTGGATGTTTTGTTTAGTGCGCACCGATCGAGATGTCC
Source organism: Gammaproteobacteria bacterium UBA2955 (assembly GCA_002348825.1). Classification (GTDB taxonomy): domain Bacteria; phylum Pseudomonadota; class Gammaproteobacteria; order Pseudomonadales; family Azotimanducaceae; genus UBA4421. Next base: position 2,525 of record DEBN01000086.1, on the reverse strand, counting down.
CGAAACATGAGGGCATTAGTTTTGTCGTGTTTTCTATGGACAGTTCCGGTGTCAGCACGCGGCCTATCGAAATGATTAACGGCGCGTCGCCGTTTTGCCAGACGTTCTTTGACAACGTACGTATTCCCAAGAGCAATCTAATCGGCAAGCTAAATCACGGCTGGACCGTGGGTAAGCGCTTATTGCAGCACGAACGCTCTGGTTTGGCGGCCCTAGCCAGCGCCGATACAGCTGGTGCGATGCAGCGCATAAAACCGGCGCTGCCGATGCCCGAGTTGTTGCGGCATTACAGCGCGATGCTCAGATCCACGGACTCGCGACTGCGTCGCGACTTAATCGATATCGAGATGTTACGGCGTAGTTTCGTGTTGACCCAGCAACGCGCTGTGCAGGAAACCGAGGCGGATACGCCCGGAGCCGCCACCTCGATCTTTAAGTATGTGGAGGCCAACTACGTCGAAGCTCAGCTCGAAGCACAATTGCGGATACGAGGGTCTCAGGGAGTTGGTTGGCAGGGCGATGCGTTTACGGATGAGGAGATCGCTATGTGTCGGTTATGGCTGGAAGCGAAGTCGATCTCAATCGCTGGCGGATCGAACGAAGTGCAACTCAATATTATCGCCAAGCGAGTCTTAGGGTTGCCCGATTAAGCTAAAGCAAGTTTGAAAAACTCAGGAGGAGGAGCATGACAGAAGTCGTTACCGGGCCTATTTGGGCCGCTCGAAATTGGTCGGCGGATGAAGGCGAGGGCAGTATTCATGATGACGCCACCGCAGAGAAGCTCGGGTTTCGCGGTGGCACAGTCGCCGGCGACGTGCATATGAACCAATTTCCGCCGTTATTAGTGAAAATATTTGGCAATGAATGGTTTGAGCGCGGTAATTTGTCCTTGAACTTTAAGAACGCGACCATTGATCAGGAAAGAGTTCAAGTGTTCGCTGAACAACCCAGGGCGGGGGCAAATTCCATCAAGGTCTGGATGGAACGTGAGGATGGCATGCTGGTAGCCACCGGCACAGCGTCGGTCGGTGAGCATTTAAGCACGGAACTGCGCAACAAAGATTTTCGAGCGTGTGATCCCTCAGAACTGCGCATTTTGCATCGTCTGCATGCGGGGTTATCGCTGGGCGAGTACGACGTCCACACCTCGCCGGTTAAGCAGTTTGAACGCTTTGACAGTCAAGTCATCAGCGACCCTTTGGATTGGTACCGTCATGGGTCACCCTGGGGTGAGCCGGTTGCGGCACCGGCGACTGTTATAGAGTTTTTGTGGGCCTACCCAATGCAAGGCATGAGGCCCTACTTAGGTGAAATGGTCGGGCTTTTCGGCGCCATTGAGATTAGTTTCCATAGTGGCCCGTTGCTTATGAACCGTGACTATCGTCTCACCAGCAAAGTGTTGTGTGTGGGGCAGAGTCCGCAGACGGAGTATGTCTGGTACGAGACCGAAGCGTTTGATTATGAGGGCGCCAAGGTCGCGACTATGCTCATGCAGTCGCGTTGTATGAAAGCGTCGTCGCCAGCTTACGCTGAATAATGGCGTCCGGCGGTTGTGCGGATTACTATCCGCCCAAAATGTAGATTGTTGGAGGGCTTGTGACGCGGACACGTTGGGTTTGGTTGAACTGCGGCTTGCTGTACGCGCTGTTCTTCGGTTGGTACACGTCTTTTGGCGGCCCGCTTACCGAGCAAGAAATAGATCAATACCTAGCTCACTTCGAGCAGCGAGGTATAGCGCCGCAGCAGCAACGTATGCTCGAGCAATTTATGCGCGCAGATACGGGCGATGACTTCGCCATGGTTAACGTGATCGATATGCACGAGACGCCGCTGCAGGTAGATGGTGTCGAGCCAGGCGAGAGCAGTAGTGATGTGCTGGGTCGGTATATGCAGTATATGTACCCTGCGTTGTTTGCACGCGCCAGCCATCCGGTATTCTTCGGCGATGCTGCCAACAGAGCTATGGATCTTATGAACGCGCCGGGCATGGAGCGGTGGTCTCAGGGGGCATTGATGCGCTATCGCAGCCGCCGCGACTTTTTTGACATTACGACGAATCCAGCGTTTTCCGGCTCCCACGATTTCAAGGTCGCGGCTATGCGGAAAACCATAGCGTTTCCTCTAGATCCATGGATGCATCTGGGTGATCCTCGTCTGCTGCTGGGGCTGGCGCTCGGATTGGTGGCGATGGGTTTAAGTTGGCGCGCGGCGGTTCGCAGTTCGGCTGTGAACCCACCCGATGCTGTTCCACAGGATTAAGGCTGTGTTAGGCCTCGCAGGGTTGTAACAAAGCCTTCTGCGTCGCGAGCGATCTCCTCGAGTGATTTGCCGGCTTGGTACAGTGCGCCGCCAAGACCGAAGCCAGCTACGCCGGCCTGCCAATAGTTGGCGGCGTTGGCAGGGGTGATGCCGCCGACCGCTAATACCGGCAAGTCCGCCGGTAATACCGACTTCCAGCTTTTAATCACCGCGGGCGTCAGCATCTCCGCTGGAAAGGCCTTGATACCGTGGGCGCCGGCGTGTAG
>DEBN01000093.1 GCA_002348825.1 Gammaproteobacteria bacterium UBA2955 | reverse complement strand
AGAATCTGGATTGGAGATTCCTTTGTGAGTCCTGTCTCAACACCATCAAAGATCAGTATCCAGAATCCTATTCTTATGGTGGAACTTGGAAATCAAAGAAGAAGTAATCCACCAGAAACATCTACCCCGAGTGTAAGGAGGGGTCGTAACGAGTGAAACGAGTGGAGGATTAAATACTATCTTTCAGCGAGAACGAGATGGACTCGATCGCCTCATCAATCCTGACTATTCCCTATGCTTTGCTTTTTTAGGGTTTCTGCAGTCTCGCTGTAAATATTTCCTGAGACATTTGCTCCAACAAAAGTCACCAACATGATGAACAAACCAGACCAGAAACAACTTGTTGAATTTGCCTCACCTTTGTAAACAAATCCCAATGCAACCATCACGGATCCCCCCGCATAGAATGCCCAAGAACCATAGTAGGGATCGTATTCCGATAGGAAAAACGCGAGGATAAACGCTGCGGTTAAAAATACTCCAATGAACTTTTTCATAAGACTCTCTGTATTTTCAGGTTCCTATTGTAAGAACTTAGGTAATGTTTCTTTACTTTCCAGACTCGCTACTGGTGCGTCCTTAAAGACCATATTAAAGATGTCTTTTGGTATGAGACCCTCATATGTCTTCTCAATCATATTTTGACTGGTGCCAACATACTTTGCGATTGTGAGAGAATGAACTCCCGCAAGTAATGCTTCAGTAATGAACTTATGACGGAATGTTGTATAGACCCACTTCTCTGGGTTCTCAATCCCAATCTTTTCCATCCACGATCTTCTTATGTCCGTATCAAAATGAACATTCCTAGATGAACTCATCCACGCAGAAAATAGGTATGGATAGTCTTTCTCATTCCATTCCCATTTCTTTCCTTCTACTCTCTTAGATCCTCTTAACCTCTCAAGGTATTCCGCAACTCTATCGGGGATGATGATGTCTCTTTCCTTGTTCTTTCCGTATAGGAACAATCTGGTTCCGTCCTTGGTCTTCCTTATGTGTTTCCACTCAAGGTTCTTTACTTCTGCTACACGACAACCAATTCGGTTGATCAACAAGATGATGGTGTAGTAGTTCATCTTGCTCCATTTGTATCTGTGTTTAGATGTCTCTATGTCCTTCCTCGCAACACTCAACAACTTGTTGTAGTAGTCGTTGGGGAAGGGGTAATTTGCTTTCTCTTGTTTGACCTCCGCACACTCAATTCTCTTAACGCAATAACCTCTGTTGATACACCAATTCACGAACTGCTTATGAACCACAATCTCGGTATTCATAGTCCGGTTAGTGATTGGTCTTTTCTTCGCGTCTCCTACCCACCTGTATCCTCTTCTCTCTTCCTTCCCTCTAAACTCAATAAACTTCGCGTCATAGACTGGAATGAAGTCATCCAAGTCCAGTTTCTTCTCTGCCTCCCAAAGTCTTACGAAGGACTTTAAGTTGTGCTCCAAGACACGGACGCGATGGTGGGTAATCTGGTCTCTATCTGCTCTTTGACTATGGAATGCGACGAATTCTTTAACAAAACTGGGAACTCTCTTCCTTTTTGTTTGGATACTTGTTCCGTCCTCCAACTTGGAACCATATTTGGCAAATAGCATCATTGCCTCTTTCTCTGCTTCCTTCCTGTTTGTGGATTTGAGGGTGATCTTTGCGCGTTTTTTTAACTTCGGTTGCCAGATAAACAACTGATATGAGTGGGATGTGGTTCCGTCTTTCTTCGTCCAAGACCGAGAATAGATACTTACACCATCGGTGAGTTTTTTTACTGGTGATTGAGGCATTTTTTGTGTCGTAATTTTGGGACACAGTTTGGGACACAGTGGTGTTGGAGGTCAATACTTATGGTGCATTTGGGACACGCTTGGGACACACTGAAAATAACCTAAAGTATTGTTTTATATGATATTTATACTATGCCTCGCATCGTGTAGACATACTGCGCCATGTTGATCCTCAGAATTAGCTGGAAAATAAAGTCGCGCAGTATACGAACATCTGGGCGAGTCGTCTTTTGAAAATTATTGCGCGGTTGGATCGAGTTAGACGTGAATAGGATTGTTACCGACGGAGTTATTCTTTCGGCGCCTTAACGGAGTGCTTTGAGCTACAATGTGGCGCTTCTTTAGTAACCCGAATCGGTGGGCCGATTATGTTTGTAGGCAATGAATCAATTGCAGGTTTTGATGACGAAATGGCTCAGGCCATTGCAGCGGAGACGCTGCGCCAGGAGCAGCACATTGAATTGATCGCGTCGGAAAACTACGCAAGTCCGAGGGTTATGCAAGCTCAAGGCGGGGTGTTAACCAATAAATACGCAGAAGGCTATCCGCAAAAGCGCTACTACGGTGGCTGCGAATATGTGGATCAGGTAGAGGTCATGGCGATCGAACGCGCTAAAGAGTTGTTCGGTGCTGATTATGCTAACGTTCAACCGCATTCGGGTTCCCAAGCAAATGCGGCGGTATATTTAGGCTTGCTTGAGGGCGGCGATACCGTGCTGGGCATGAGTCTGGCGGACGGTGGGCACCTTACGCACGGCGCTGGGGTGAATTTTTCCGGCAAATTATATAATGCTGTTCAGTACGGGATCAGTGGCGAAACCGGCGCGGTGGACTATGACGAGGTCGCGCGCTTAGCACACCAGCATAAGCCGAAACTATTATTGGCAGGATTTTCCGCGTACTCCCGAGTGCTGGACTGGCAGCGATTTCGGGACATTGCCGATTCGGTAGGTGCGTACCTGCTGGTGGACATGGCGCATGTAGCGGGCTTGGTGGCAGCGGGAGAATATCCGAATCCGGTTCCATTTGCCGACGTAGTCACGTCTACCACCCACAAAACGTTGGGCGGTCCGCGAGGCGGCATCATACTGGCACGCTCAAATCCGGATGTTGAAAAGAAGTTAAATTCGGCCCTGTTCCCCGGCAGCCAAGGCGGCCCCTTGATGCACGTGATTGCGGCAAAGGCGATCTGCTTTAAAGAGGCCATGCAACCAGAATTCAAGAGTTATCAGGCGCAGACATTAGCAAATGCTCGTACTATCGCTGCTGGATTGCTTGAGCGAGGCTATTCGGTGGTCTCTGGCGGTACCGACAACCATCTGTTGTTGTTGGATTTGGTGGATAAAGACATCACCGGAAAGGCAGCGGACGCGGCTTTAGGGCGCGCAAACATTACGGTGAACAAAAATGCGGTGCCCAACGATCCGCGCTCGCCCTTCGTCACCAGTGGTGTGCGGATTGGCTCACCGGCGGTCACACGACGGGGATTTAAAGAAGCGGAATGCAAAATGCTAACGGGATGGATATGTGATGTACTTGATGATATCGACAATGAAGACATCATAGACAGTGTGCGTCAGCAGGTGCTCGCCTTATGCCAACGTTTTCCTGTATACCCTAGTTCATGAATTAGCGCCGATGCATTGCCCTTTCTGCCATGCCGACGACACCAAAGTGATTGATTCGCGTTTGGTGGCAGAGGGGGACGCTGTGCGTCGACGTCGCGAATGTCAGAAGTGCGGTGAGCGCTACACCACATTTGAAACTGCAGAACTTGCCATGCCTAGGTTGATAAAGCGCGACGGTACTCGGCAGCCCTTCGATGAAGAAAAATTACGCCACGGACTGGCAAAAGCGTTAGAGAAGCGTCCGGTCAGTGAAGATCAGATTGAGAGCGCCATGACCCACATAAAGCATCGGCTGCGTTCCACTGGCGAACGCGAGTTGCCGGCCATGCGCGTTGGCGAAGAAGTTATGCAAGAACTGCGCGCTCTGGATCCGGTAGCCTATGTACGATTCGCCTCAGTATATAGAGACTTCCAAGACGTGAGCGAATTTGCTGACGAAATACAGAAACTCAGCCGTTCAGACGCCAGCTAGCATGTTCGCTTCAGACCGAATTTTCCTTGAGGCCTGTGTGGAGCTGGCGGCGCAGGGTCAAATGACTTGTGCCCCTAACCCACCTGTGGGTTGCATCATCTGGCGCGATGGCAAAGTGCTCGGTCGCGGCTTTCATCAGCGCGCGGGTGCCGGCCATGCCGAAGTGAATGCGCTGCGCAGCGTCGAGGGTGGTGCACGTAACGCAACAGTCTTTGTCTCTCTCGAACCGTGTTCGTTTGTTGGGCGCACACCAGCGTGCGCGCGAACCCTCATCGACGCCGGCGTAGCCCGTGTAGTTGTAGCTGCGGTGGACCCCAACCCTAAGGTTGCGGGCAGCGGCATACGCCTGTTGCGAGAAGCTGGCATCGCGGTAGACGTATTGGAACTGGACAGTGCAAAAGAGCAGATCCAAGGTTTCACCCAGCGTATTATGCGCCAACGGCCCTGGGTTCGAATAAAAACTGCAACCAGTCTGGATGGATCCGTCGCGTTGGCAAACGGCAAGAGCCAGTGGGTTACCGGCAGCGCTGCGCGTGCGGACGTGCAATACTGGCGCGCTCGCAGTGACGCCATTGTTACCGGCGTCGGCTCAGTGATTGCTGATGATCCGCTGCTGACGGTGCGGGACCCGGCTTTCGCGCACGCGCTTGCACCGTTGAGAGTGGTTCTGGACAGCTATGGCCGCACGCCGAGCGGTGCGCAAATTTTGCAGGGCAATGCGCCAACGCTATTAATTCATCAGCAGGGCTATGGCGATTCCGAGTTGGCGAGCGGTGCGCATATCCAGCAGCTGCATTTGCCAGATGGACCCCGAGACGTACTTGGGGTACTGACCGAGCTGGCACAACAGGGCTGCAATGAAGTGCTTATCGAAGCAGGGCCGGCGGTAGTGGGCAGCTTTTTTGCGGCCGGACTTTGGGATGAATGGATAGCGTATGTCGCGCCCAAGCTGCTGGGTGCCGACAGTCGGTCGGTGGCGGATGTACTGGTGACACATTTACCGGACGCTCCTCAGGCTCGGTTGGTGCAAACCGCGCAGATCGGCGACGATCTGCGGCTAACCCTGAGGCGATAGAGCTCGATAAATGACTGAAACTAAGTCTAAACCCAACATATGGGCGCGCCGGAAAGCGCGTCGAGCGCTCGTTCAGGCTGCCTATCAATGGCAGTTTGACGCTGCTGATCTGGCGCTGTTGCATAAACAATTCGCCGAGAGCGCCCTAGACAAGGCAGACGATAAGTTCTTTCTGGAGATTTTGGCGCACATGATCAACCATTGCACCGAGTTGGATCAGTTGCTGACGCCGCTTCTGGACCGGCCAATGAATCAACTGGATCTGGTAGAGCGAGGTGTTTTGCGCCTGGCGGCGGTGGAGTTGTCCGAACGTATCGACATTCCCTATCGCGTCGTAATTGACGAATACGTTGAGCTGACCAAAGTTTTTGGCTCGGCAGACGCGCATAAATTTGTTAACGGTGTGCTCGACAGACTCGCGGCTCAACAACGCCAGGTAGAGGTCGCTGCCCGGCATGGCAAACAGCGTGAATGAATTCGGACTGATAGAAAGCATCGCTCGGGCGTTAGGTGATAGCGCCACCGCGCCATGGATACAGGTTGGGATCGGTGATGACGCGGCGGTTTTGCAAATGCGTTCCGGGTTCGACGCAGTGGCTTCCATCGATACTTTGGTGGCAGATTTGCATTTTCCGCGGTCCGCGCCGGCGGAACTTATCGGCTACCGGGCGCTTATGGTAAGCCTTTCCGATCTTGCCGCCATGGCGGCGGTACCCCGTTACGCCTTGGTCGCGCTGACACTACCGGAACTTGGTAACGAAATCGGTATTGAGTGGGTGCAGCGGCTCGCTCAAGGCATGGCAATGGCGGCGAAAGAGACAAATATTGCGCTGTGTGGTGGCAATTTGAGTCGAGGCGCGCTGTCGATCAGCGTCAGCGTACATGGGGAAGTGGAGCGGGGGCAGGCTAAATTGCGCAGTTCTGGCAATGCTGGCGATCGACTCTTTGTCACAGGCGCGTTGGGCGCTGCGGCGGCTTGTCTGCGACAGGGACAGCTCTTGCCAGCAGCAGTTGATGCGTTATCTGCTATGCAGCAGGCGTACTATCGACCCCAAGCGCGCTTTGATTTCCGCGATGAAATTAAAACGGCGAGCTGTGCCATCGATATTTCTGACGGCTTGCTACAAGATCTCAACCATGTTCTTCACGCCAGTGGAGTTGGGGCCGAATTGCGGTCTAATGCTATCCCGCTGGGCGCTGGCGCAACGCTTGAAGATGCGCTGCACGGTGGCGACGACTACCAAATATTATTTGCCAGTGCCAAGGAAGTCGCTGGGGGTTTATGCATTGGCGAACTTTCCAGCACTCATGGCATACGTCTTGACGGCAGGGGTATAGAGGCGCGTGGTTACCAGCACTTCAACACTTAACTTTATGAACCTATGGCGGCCATCGGTGTTATGGCTGACCTTTGGTGGCGCCGGACTGTTACGCCCGGCGCCTGGGACGTGGGGGTCATTAGCCGCGTTTGTGATCTGGTGGTGGGGCCTAAGTGGTTTACCCGCGCAGGTCCAGATCTGTATAGCGATCGCGTATGGTCTGATCAGTTGGTGGGTTTGTGCTCGATTTCTTCGGCGCTCAAAATTACACGACGAGCCGCAAATTGTCGCCGACGAGGTAGCCGGCTTATGGTTGGCCTTGGCCTTTGTGCCAGCGGTTTGGTGGGTGGCGGGAGTCGTGTTTGGTGTATTCCGCATATTAGATATTGCCAAACCCAGCATAATCGGATGGTGCGATCGAACGCTTAGGGGTGGTCTCGGTGTCATGGCCGACGATGTTCTTGCAGGCCTAGCCGCGGGTCTCATCGGTGCCGTCTTAACCATGTTGTTGTAGAGTCAAACGTCGACACACGGATAATATGCCGTTGTTAATAGGTTCTGTGAACCGCCCGCGTTACCAACTCGATCAGCGTAGGGGTGGCGAGCCGGTTATCCTGCAGAAGCGCGATCGCTTGGTCGAGTAGCTTGGCCGCCTCGGTTTGCGATGCTTCGAGACCCATCAGCATCGGAAATGTGTTTTTTGCGTGCGCCTCATCGGACCCGGCAGGTTTGCCGAGTATCGCGGTGGATTGAGTGACGTCCAAGACATCATCCATAATCTGAAACGCTAAGCCTATTAAATCGCCCACATCAGATAGCGCTTCGTAGCGCGATTTATCTGGATGGGCATCTGCACTGTAGGCGCCTATCTGCATTGACGCGCGAATTAAGGCGCCAGTTTTCGCCGCGTGTAAGGCCTTTAACTCATTCAACTGCAGCTCCCTGCCTTCGGCCTCAATGTCGAGACATTGCCCGCCTGACATGCCGGCCCAGCCGGCGGCATCGGACAGCAGTTGGATAATCCGCAGTTTGCTGTGATCGTTAAGCTCACTGCTGTCTACTACGGCCTGAAATGCCAGCGAATGCAAACTGTCGCCAGCGAGAATTGCGTTGGCTTCGCCGTAAGCGATGTGTGTTGCCGGCTGTCCATGACGTAT
>DEBN01000077.1:28301-51041 GCA_002348825.1 Gammaproteobacteria bacterium UBA2955 | reverse complement strand
GGGCAAAAGGCAAATCACCGAGATCCATCACTGGGTGTCGCTTCCGGGTTCCGGCAAGACATGCAGGGTCTGGGTTGGGAATGCGATTGCTGCGCCATGCTGTTCAATGATTTCCGCAATGTTCAGCAACACACGCTGTTTAACGCCGTGATAGGTTTGCCAGTCGACTGTCTTCGTAAACGCGTAGACAAAAAAGTCTACGGACGACGGCCCAAAGGTTACAAAGTTGACCATCAAGATCTGCGTCTGATCAATGTCATCACTCTGCACCAACATCTCGCGCACTGCGGCCACGATAGCGCCCATGGCACCGATGTCATCGTAGCGAAGACCTATCGTTTCATAGATACGACGGTTATTCATACGTGAGGGATTTTCCACCGCTAAGCTCGAAAATATCGAATTGGGTAAATACAGCGGTCGCTTATCGAAGGTACGTATGCGCGTTAAACGCCAGCCAATATCTTCTACCGTGCCCTCGATGTTTCGATCTGGGGAGCGCACCCAATCACCCACCGAAAACGGGCGATCAAGGAAGATCATTAACGCGCCGAAAAAATTTGCCAGTAGGTCACGGGCCGCAAAGCCGATCGCAATACCACCAATACCACCAAACGCCAATACACCGGACACGGATACACCAAATGCCTGCAAAACGAGCAACGTGCCGGTAACAGCAACAGTTGCCCGCAAAAGCTTGCCTACCGCAGACGCGGTGGTTCGATCGAGCGACTTGTCATCGCTATGGGTAGCGATGTAGTGATCCTCAATCATGCGAACGAAACGCAGCGCAAACCACACCAATAACCACACCACAGCCACATCGCGCAGGCTATCAATGTATTGAAAGATCTCCGCTTGAGCATCACCGCCAACTACTTCGGCAGCGAGGCTGATGCCAAGCGCCCAAACTGCTATGCCTGCGGGGCGACGCCCCGCTTCAACCAAAGCGTCGTCCCAATAGTTGTTAGTTTTTTGCGCCTGTCGAGCCAGACGGTCCAAGGACACTTTCAACAGCAAGCGCAGTCCCGCTGTGAGCAATATTATGAGAAAGACCTCGACGATCCAGCCGTGAGAAGCGAAAAAATCCAGTATTGTTTGCATGCAAAAATCCGTTGGCATTAAATTCTTGGCTCTGCACTCAAGCGAAGCGCCTTGCCATAGTAGCGCGTACGCCCTGTTAATCCATCATGCACTGCGTCTGCGCCACCAGCGATATCGGCAAATTGGCACTGGTCAGCGGCCCCTACATCTGTATATACTGCCAGCACTGTACATTTAATCAGGACTTCCTATGAGCACCGTCAGCCCAATAGCCACGCTAGCCACACTTACCGCTCGGCAAAAACAGGTGCTGGAACTTATTCGTCAATACATTACAGATACCGGTTATCCCCCTACACGTGCGGATATCGCAAAAGAACTTGGATTTAAGTCGGCAAATGCGGCGGAGGAACATTTGAAAGCGCTCGCCCGCAAAGGCGCGATAGAAATGATTCCGGGAACATCTCGCGGTATACGGTTACCCGATCTAGCGGACGCAGGGCTGCCTGTCGTCGGCCGCGTGGCCGCTGGAGACCCTATTCTGGCGGAAGAGAATATCGAGGATCGAATCGACCTACCCGCGAGCTTTTTCCAACCCCATGCAGACTATCTGCTGCGAGTGCGCGGCGACAGTATGATGAACGCCGGAATACTCGATGGCGACCTCCTAGCAGTACACAAAACTGCAGTCGCGACCCATGGTCAGATCGTCGTGGCACGAATAGAAGAAGACGTCACAGTAAAACGCTTTCAACGCACTAAACGCCGTAACCAAGTGATGCTGCTTCCCGAAAACGACGCCTATCAACCGATCGAAGTGGACCTAGCGACGCAAAATTTTGCGATAGAAGGCCTGTCTGTCGGTGTAATCCGCCAGCACCTATAGCGGCTGCTGGCTTGCGCTTGCTGCCTCGAGCTTTAAGCCCGAAAAGAAGAATTGGATAACATCGCTACAACGGTGGGCTGAACCTGACACCAATACCGTTCGTTGACTGAACAAACCTGAGAGAGGGTCAAGGGCTCTAGAAAGCCACGTTTAGGTACGCCTATGCGGAGGACTTGAGTTTTTTTGCAGCCTTTAGTTCTTCTACCCAACGGCCGTCTTGGTAGTACGCTTTCCAGCCCGTTGCTTTGCCCTCGATTTCAGACTGCACGTACTGCTCCTTGGTCTTGCGACTGTAACGAATAATCGCTGGATTACCGTCTGGATCGCGTTCCGGTGCCTCCACCAAGTACTGGAATTTTGGATCGAGTTCGTTCGCATGTGGTTTGATTTCGATCACCTTGGGGGCCCGGGTTTCCCGATGCTTTGGAAACTGACTCGCGGCCAAGAAGACGCCGGAAGCCCCATCGCGTAACAGATAATGATCCGGGACCTTCTCACACTCTAATTCTGGCATTGGCACAGGATCCGCTTTTGGCGGCGCAGGCTCGCCGCTGCGCAGCAACTTGCGTGTATTTTTACATTCCATGCAGCCAAAATACTTACCGAAACGCCCCGACTTGAGCTGCATTTCCGCACCGCACTTATCACAATCTAATACCGGGCCGTCATAGCCCTTGATCTTAAATTGTCCGCGTTCGATCAAATAACCATCACAATCTGGATTGTTGCCGCAAATATGCAATTTGCGATTCTCATCCAGCAGATGGCTGAGCATCGCCGTTTGACATTTGTCGCATTTTTTCATGCGCCGAAGTAGTTTGGATTCGCCCTCTTCATCCTGATCGACATCTACAGCTTCTTCGCCGGGGATCAAGTTCATAGTCGTGGTACAACGTTCTTTGGGCTTTAGACCATAACCGGAGCAACCCAAAAAGACCCCAGTAGAACCATTACGCACCTGCATAGACCGAGCACAGGTGGGGCATTCAATATCCGTGTCAGTCGGCGCATTGGGTCGCATACCTCCTTCGAGCGCCTGAGCCTGATCGAGTTTGGAGCTGAAATCCGTATAAAAGTTATCCAGCACCTGATTCCACAACGCTTCGCCGTGGGCAACTTTGTCGAGTTGTTCCTCCATACCCGCAGTAAAGCCGTAATCCATGAGGTTGTTGAAATTCTCTGACAATCGGTCGGTCACCAGTTCACCGATTTTCTCGGCATAAAAGCGCCGATTGTTGAGACTCACATAACCTCGATCCTGAATCGTTGAGATAATGCTGGCGTATGTGGACGGACGTCCAATACCTAATTTCTCTAGTTCTTTGACTAAACTGGCCTCGCCAAAGCGTGGCGTCGGTTTGGTGAAATGCTGAACAGGCTCCAGCCCGCTCAGATTCAAGGTTTCGCCAGGCTGTAAATCTGGCAGCGGCGCGTCTTCTTCCTTTCGCGATACGGGCGGCAAAACTCGCGTAAAACCGTCGAATTGCAGAATTCGACCGCGAATTCGCAGCTCGAACTCCCCCGCCTGAGCTTTAATCGACGTGCTGAGGTATTCAGCATCTGTCATCTGGCACGCCATGAACTGATTACGGATCAGTTCGTACAAGCGCACCGCGTCCGCGTCTACGCCGGTCAACTGCTCTGGTCGCGTATTGACATCGGAGGGTCTAATCGCCTCGTGAGCCTCTTGAGCATCGTCTTTAGCAGTATAGGTCCGTTTCTGTTCTGGCAAATACGCTGCTCCGTATTCACTCAATACGTAGTCTCGACAGGTCTCAATGGCTTCGGCGCTGAGATTTGTCGAATCCGTCCGCATATAAGTGATGTAGCCCGCTTCGTACAATCGTTGTGCCATAGTCATGGTTTTTTTCACAGAAAAACTCAGCCGCGTACTGGCAGCCTGCTGCAGTGTTGACGTAATAAAGGGGGCATTGGGTTTCGTTCGAGTTGGACGATCCTCGCGCTGGACTATGGAGAAGTCCGCATCACGCAAGGCCGCCATAGCCGCTTCAGTGACCGCCTGACTTTGCGGCCGAAACGCTGCCCCCGCTTCTCTACTCACCTGAAATCGGATCGGCTCCGCGTCGCCGTGGCGCACCAAATCAGCAAACAAATCCCAGTATTCCTCGGGCACGAACGCGCGAATCTCCCGCTCGCGCTCAACAATAAGCTTTACCGCCACGCTCTGCACTCGGCCGGCGGACAGACCTCGCGCCACCTTCGACCACAATAACGGCGAGAGCTCAAAACCCACCACTCGATCAAGGAAACGTCTGGCCTGTTGGGCATAGACCCGATCCATATCGAGTTCACCAGGATCGACAAACGCTTCCTGAATCGCTTTGCGCGTGATTTCGTTGAACACCACACGACGATAACGACTTTCATCGCCACCGATCGCCTCACGAAGGTGCCAAGCGATCGCTTCGCCTTCGCGGTCGAGGTCCGTCGCCAAATATACAGTGGGTGCGTTTTTAGCCAGGCGTCGAAGTTCATCCACGACCTTTTCCTTGCCCGGCAAAATTTCGTATTCCGCCGACCAAGATTGGTCGGGATTCACACCCATACGCCGCACGAGCTGCTCTCGGGCTCGTTTCTTTTTATATGCCACACGCTCTTCGGGCGGCAGGGCCTTCGTCTTTTGTGCTTCCTTTGCTCGCGCCTTGGGATCCGTTGCCCGCGCCCCTGTTGGCAGATCACGAATATGCCCAACGCTGGACTTGACGATGTAGTCGCTACCCAAGTACTTATTAATGGTTTTAGCCTTTGCCGGCGATTCGACGATGACCAATGATCTAGCCATAGAGCCTCAAGAAAATAGCAAGTTGTAGGTGTATAGCCTCGCGTCAATGATCGTTCGCACCTGCAAAACTCAATGCACGCGGCCGAGAACGCGCGAGTTATAGGCCTAGGAGATCGTCGCTGTCAAGAAATCCCTCCTATTAGTAAAATACTTGTCTGAATACGAAAGGGTACGAATTCAGATTAAGAGCAACGCGATTTCAGTGTTTTACGATGGATCATTCGAACGCAGTCCATATGCTTCGACCAGCGCCAAAGCTACGGTCTGCAAATGCTGGCGCAGTTCCTCCAGAAGGCTTTTGCCATCATCGAGTCGCGCCTTTTCATCGGCTACTCGCGGAATTGCAGCTTCCTCGCGCCAGTAAAGGCTTACGGATCTCGTGTCTACGCCCAGTGCCAGAACGGCAGCAGGCAGCGTTTGTACGCACTGAAACAAGGCATTCTGCACATTCTCGCTTTTACCTATCAGCTCTAGCGCCGCAACATCCAGACTTTGGCGTTCACCTGACGTCGGAACACCCCACCCGGGTCTGACCTCTTGCACAGGCACGGTCGCCGCGTCTGGCAAACGCCTTAGTATGAGATCTGGTGACGCATTGAGCGGCTCGCGCACCAACCACTGATAACACATGCATTTCACCACGGGATCAAGTTGTCGACCCGAGGACGTTACCCGCTCGTCCGCCGTCGGGTCCAGCTTGGCTAAGCTGTGCAACTGCATAGAAAAGCCCAGTTGCCGCGCATGCTGACGCAGACCCGAAAGAAATCGATCTTGAGCACTTGGCAACAGGTAAAAAATTGGCCCGATTGCCAGAGCCAGCGCCGCAATAATGATCAACCAGACCACATGAACCCCCTACTTGTTCACGTCAAACGGACATTGTATGTTCCCCCCAACAGCGATCGGCACGCAAGGTTTGCACAATGTCTGACTACCGAAAAATTATGCTCGCAGTGGATCTGACAGAGGAATCTCTTAAGGTCGCCAAGCGCGCAAACCAGCTGGTGCAGGCGTTCGACGCCGAACTGCATATTGTTCACGTTATCGAACCACTGAGTCTCGCTTACGGTGGCGACGTACCTATGGACTTGTCTACGGTCCAGGAGCAAATCCAGGATCAGGCCGTTGCCCACCTGCAGGAATTTTCAGCAACCCTCAATGTGCCGGAATCGCGCCAGCATTTAATTTTCGGTCGACCGGAAAGCGAAATCCAACGAACTGCCGAAGAAGCTGGCGCCGACGTTATTGTTGTTGGCAGCCATGGGCGGCACGGGCTGGCGCTATTGTTAGGATCAACAGCAAACGGTGTTCTTCACGGTGCGCGTTGTGACGTCTTGGCCGTGCGCGTCGGTCATGACGACAGCGAAGCTGACTAGATCCGTCAGTTGAGTAACGCTCCACTGGCTCCTGAAGCCGATAAGTATCGCTCATGGCCTCAGCAACCTCACAACCGGCAAGCTTTGACTCGCGCATGGTTTTGGGTCTGCTGCCTGCTCCTGCTCTCACCTCTTTGCCTCCCGACTAAGGCTTTCGCCTCTGAAAAAGACAACCTGAGCTTGTTCGAACAACGCTCTTTATATCGGCAGGCTCTTGACGATTTGCGCCGCGGCGCTCTGACCAAATTCAACGCAAAAGCCAAACGCCTGGAGTCGTATCCATTACGCCCTTACCTAGATTACCATCGCGTTAACGGTCGGCTTAGCAAAGCGTCAGCTAAGGAGATCAGGGACTTCATGGCCGAACATGGGGATCTTGCCCCCAGCAACATTATGTATCGGCGCTGGTTGAAGAAACTGGGGCAGAAACGCCATTGGACGACACTGCTGAAAAATTTTTCGGACAGTGACTATCAAAGCAGCAGCGACGCCGAGTTGCGCTGCTATTATCTGCGTGCTCTCTATGGCCGAGGCCAAAGCGAAAAAGCGCTGGACTGGACCACCGAGATTTGGCTTAGCCCGAAATCCCAACCAAAAGCCTGCGACCCAATTTTTGACGTCTGGCGCACGACGCCGCGCTTTACCCAAGAACTCGCATGGCAGCGTCTAGATGGCGCCATTAAAAACAATCAACGGAAACTAGCGCGCTACTTGCTGCGGTTTTTTACCGGTTCGAACAGACGTATCGCAGATGCTTACTATCAAGTTCATACGCAACCGAAGCGCGTCATCCGACACAGCAGATTTGCCCAAGACAGCGCGAACAACCGAACCATAGTTCAACATGGGCTCATGCGATTGAGCAAAAACAATGCCGCGGAGGCTGCAACAGCTTGGAGACGCTATGCCGACACCCATTCTTTCAGCGCTGTTCAGCGCTCGATCATTGCCGACCATATTCAGGTCGGACTAGCGCGCGCCGGGGTATTCCCGAGTGCCGATGAGCGTGGCCGATTCACATCTTCTTTCGCCACCCAAGGAATTGCCGAAGCTGCGTTATCCGAACAAAACTGGGATGAACTGATGTATTGGGTCCGCCAGCTGCCAGCTGGCGAGCAGACAACCCAACGCTGGCAATATTGGTGGGCTCGCGCACTCCAGAAGGCAGGTCGGGCGCAACCGCTCAGCGGCGACAGCCCCGATCCTCAGCAAATGCTGCAAAACCTTGCGGGGCAACGGCACTACTACGGATTCATGGCGGCGCTGGCTCTGGAGCTGCCTCTGCAAAGCCTGCAGGCAGGCACTCCGGCACCGGCGCCCTTTGACCTCGCCAGTAACGCCCATGCTCAGCGTGCCATTGAACTATTTGCAATCGGCGAGGACCTCAATGGACGCCGTGAGTGGTATCGAGCGCTAGACAGCGTCTCCAACGATGAGAAACGCCAATTGGGCCATCTAGCACGCGACATCGGCGATCTGTCATTAGCAATACGCAGCGCGAACCTCGCTGAAGCTATGGATGATCTGGTATTGCGCTTCCCCATAGCCCACAGCTCTGACTTCAATTCGGCCGCGCACAAGCAAGACGTGGCCCCCGCGCTGTTAAGAGCTGTGGCGCGACAAGAATCAGCCTATCAACCGACAGCGCGATCCCCCGTGGGCGCACGCGGTCTCATGCAGTTGATGCCTGCCACAGCGAAATTGGTGGCGAAACGGGCGCGCCTGCCGAATCGGTTTGCAACCCAACTGAACGACCCGAAGGTAAACATTCAATTGGGCAGCTACCATATCGCGTGGCTCATTGAGCGATTTAATGGCCAACTTCCGTTGGCCATCGCCGCTTACAATGCTGGCGAACATCGGGTCGACCGCTGGATCAAAGATGCCGATCGCATGCCTGTAGATGTCTGGATCGAAACCATACCGTTTCGTGAGACCCGCAACTACGTAAAGAATGTGCTGGCATTCACTTACGTTTACAACCAACTGCTCGAGAGCCCTGCAGCGATCCTGGAGTCGAGAGTAGTCAGTGTGAGTCGGAATTCGCCGTGATCGACATTTGCGTGAATCTGCAAAACTCGCAGTTTTCTCAGGACCGAGCTGCCGTCCTTGAACGTGCCACACAGGCCGGCATCACGGGCATCCTGGCCTGTTCCACAGACCTCGATATGAGCTTGGACAATCAAGTTCTGTGCGATGAGGCGCGAAGCGAAAGCGGCTGGCCTAAGCTCGCGACAACTGCGGGCGTGCATCCACACGACGCACGAAAATGGCAAGAGGCAGACAGCGAAAGGTTGCGAGCACTAAGCTCTAACCCTTGTGTAGCTGCGATCGGCGAGTGCGGTTTAGATTTCAATCGAAACTTTTCCGAGCCGTCGACACAAAGACGTGCGTTTCAGGCGCAAATCGAAGTCGCCTGCGAAACACACAAACCTTTGTTGGTCCATGACAGAGACAGTAACGGTGAGGTCTTACATTGGTTAACCAAGCCGAACCGGCAGCCCAGCGCCGTCATACATTGTTTTACCGGCAACGCCGCCGAACTAGACAGCTATCTGGACGCAGGATGCTATATCGGCATAACCGGCTGGTTGTGTGACCAAACTCGCGGACAGGAATTGCGCAGACTGGTGAGGTTAATACCCGATGATCGTTTGATGATCGAAACCGATGCGCCGTTTCTAAGACCACAGAACGCGCCTAGTAACGAAGGGTTATTCACTGGATCGCTCTCGGCACAGAAAAAATACCGCCGTCGCAACGAGCCCGCACTGCTGACCTTTGTTCTAGCTCGATTAGCCGAGTTACGTCAGCAAAATCCAGAGCATCTGGCGCAAAAGTGCGCGACTAACGCTGGCCGGTTCTTCAACTTCGACGCAACCGCTTAAATCGACAGGTCATGCAAATTGTAATCGCGAATCACCCGTTCCCAATTCTCCGCTGAATGAGCCAACTGACCCTCCCTGCCGATCATAGGGAAGTATTGAAAACGCACCTCGTTTGGATAGAACTGCTGCCGCGCGTCAATGGCCACCGCAACAACCTGAGAGCGTCGATCTATGCGCGCCTCATCATATACCTCATCATTGGATTGGCTGAGCGCACCTTGGGCGCCGAGCACAGAAGCCCGACGGTGGAAGCCGAAAGTAAGCGACACGCGTGTGTCAGCAGAAGTATTTGCGAACGAAGCATGCAGCGCCTGACGGTTAACAATCGTTACGTCCCCTGCAGCTGCAGATAGCGGCACCGCCTCCGGGAGAAATTCCGACCCTGCGTTTTCCGCCACTTTCTGTTTGATGTCGATTTTGCCTTCCTTATGCGTTCCCGGCACCACCCACAAACAACTCTGCGGCGACGTATCGTACAGCTGCACCTGAAAGTTAAAACCGTGGATACCTTGATCCCAGCGCGGCGAATTCCAGTGTGTAACCCCATCCTGATGCCAAGATACTGAGCCACCCACCCCGGGTTGTTTAACAAAAATAGCATCGTTATAGGGCACAAAATCATCACCGTTGATGGACGCAGCGATTTTCAACAGATCGGGATGTCCATATAACCTGAGACCAGAGTCCATGATTTGACACATGCCGCTCATTATAAAGACCACTTTCTTTGGTGCGCTAACGTCGGACTCCGGCTGAGTCATCTGCGTTGGATGGCGACCATTGAGCGCATCTGTGCCACCCCAAGGGTCAGTTAATGGTGGAATCAGGGAATAGATCGGACGCGCAAACTCCTGACCAAAAGCAGGCCTACCTTGAGCGTCTTCAAGCGCTCCATTATCCACCGGGGCGCGCTCCAACAGCGCTTCAATCTCGGACCTAAGCAGTTTTATTTCAGCTGGGTCAATGACGTTTTCAAAGACGTAAAATCCGGTCCGCCAGTAAGCGTCAGAAATGTCTTTATGCAGCTTGCCTTGCTGGTCAAAGCGCAGCGGACCGCGATTGCCCAGCGCTAAGGCACGCGCCTCACCCTTGCTGATGTAGCTCTTTTGAGCGAGCCGATATTCGCTGGCTTTCATAATCCCCCTCTTCCGAAGATGTCGCTTCGGCTCAACCGATATTATTGTCCTGAAGCCAGCTCTGCAATGTCAGTGCATCGAACGGCCCGTCAAGCTGGGCGTCACCAACGGCGATCACCGGTATTCGATCGCCAAACTCAACCAATAATCGGTCGTCCAACGCGATATCCAGCGTGGTCAAGCTGCTGCCCCTTACCTCCGGCAATGACAGCAAAAGGTCAAGAGCCGCATCGCAAAGACTGCAGTGTTGGGTCGTATAGAACATTATTGCGCGCATTCGTTCCTCAACTTCTTAGTCTCCCCTTTACTCATGCCCTGCCCGTGGGTTTAATTTCAGTTAGCCGAGCGGCGCGCTATCATTCCGTAATGAAATTTACCCGACGCCTCGGTGAAACCCAAGCCGCAGCCTGTTACCCTCTGCCGATCCACGATCAAGCGCAATGGCAGGATCTGGGAGCGGGAGCGTGGCAAACACAAATTGACCTCGGCGAACTGCCTGCTGATCAGATCGTCGTTCCAAGCTTTGTGCTGATCGGTACCGAGTATCAATATCAATTCGCAGTAAAACATGGACACGGCGCCAACCTTTTGCGCGCCATTCCTGCAACCGCTGACAGTAAGACGTTATTCCCAGACCACTCTGAAAATAGCCCAATGGTCAGTGATCATATTGACTGCTGGCATTCCCGGGCGGTCATTCGCGCAGCACGTGTGATTTTGCGGGTCGAATGCGAGACACAACCGCGCAATTATCTTTGTGCGGTCTCTACACGGCCCCTAGAAATCGACGCGAAGGTTGGAGCCGTTCGCTCGGTCGCGTTAGAGCAACCGCCCGCAATTAGCCAAATGACAGCAGCTGAGGATTTTCGCAGGCGGATCTGCTCGCCAACCGCCCTAGCGATGGCGCTTGCTTACCTGCAAAAACTCTACGACATCGAGCAACGCTCGAAACTTTGGTCGGAACTCATAACAGGCTGCTACGACCCGATAACCAAAGCCTACGGCATGTGGCCGCAAGCCACTTATCAGGCCGGCCGACTCGACTGTCTAGCTGCGGTGGAATGCAGCACAGATTGGACAGAACTCGAACAAGCGTTGCTGCAGGGTACGCCTGTGATATGCAGTATACGATTCGAAAATGGGGAACTAGATACGGCACCGCTGGCTCGCACGTCAGGACATCTATTATTGGTATACGGCATTAATAAAGACAGCGTATTTGCAATGGATCCCGCCGCCGCAGACACAAACAGCGTCGCCCATATTTACGATCGCGAGCAATTTGCCGCGGCTTGGTTACGGCATCGCGGCGCGGCTTACTTTTTCGGCCGAGCCATAACAGACCGCTAAACATTGTCATCAAAGCATTGTAGCCACTAGTATCCGCGCCAACCTGCAAAATATCCGAATAACGATGCGTCAAACCTTCCGCTACATCATGCTTACGTTGAGTTTTGCTTTTATAACCTATGGGCTGTTGGCATGGCAGCAAGTAAATTTTTCTCTGGCCACAATGGGCCATCTTAACGTCACCGACCTGCACCCAGTACTTATGCTAATTTTCGGTCTTGGGTTGATCACCCCAACTCTGGCGGAGCTGATTCGTGCCGACCGTCTTGAGGAGCCCAAGGACTCGCATGAAGAAAACTAGCGATATATATCTGCGGCGTGTAACCCACGCCGACGAAGCAGAATTCATAAAACTTATGCGAGCTAGCAAAGATTTGCATCAACCTTGGATACAGGCCCCTGATACGCCCGTCTTGTTTAGATACTACTTACAGCGTATTCACCGCAATGACCATGAAGGATTCGCCATCTGCCGAGAGACTGATGACGTCATCGTCGGCGTGATAAACCTTAATAATATCGTTCGCGGATCTTTTTTAAGCGCGTCACTGGGTTACTATGTCGGTGAGCCATATCATGGCCAAGGCTATATGCAAGCGGGATTAAGCCGCTTGATAGACTACGCGTTCACCACCATGGGCCTCCATCGGTTAGAAGCTAATATCCAGCCGGATAATGTTCGCTCTCAAGAACTGGTACGCCGCTGCGGATTTGAATACGAGGGTTTGTCGAAAAACTTTTTGTTTCTGAACGGCGCCTGGCAGGACCATCAACGTTGGTGCGTTGTTGACTCTAGGGATAAGTTACGACCTTAATATCCGCATGAATGAGCTCAATCAAACCTCGGATAAAACAGCGTTACGGATTGCAGTGCTGGCTGGGGGGCAATCCGCAGAAGCTATCGTATCTAGGCGCTCCGCAGCAGAGATACATAACGCCTTGATTGCCTCAGGCCATGACAGCAACGTGATCGAGCTGGACCATGATTGCGTGCTGACGTTACTCGAGTTGCAACCCGACGTCGTGTTTCCAGCGCTGCACGGCCCCCCCGGTGAAGACGGCACGATCCAAGGGTTGCTGGAAACGATGGGCCTACCGTATGTCGGCAGCGGCGTCCGCGGCAGTGCGCTGGCTATGGATAAGGTTATCGCAAAGTCTGTTTTTAGAACCCACAACCTACCCGTAAGCCCTGAGCGAGTGGTGGGCGCTGATATGGAACTCAAAACTGCTGTAGCCGAAATTGAGAGCACCTTCGGCAACACAGTAGCGATCAAACCGCTTAATGCGGGCTCAGCCATCGGCGTACAGTTACTGCCTGAAGGCGGAGATTTGCAGGCTGCACTAGCCGCAGGCTTACAATTCGGCGACTGCTTAGTAGAACCATTTATTGCTGGAAAAGAATTAACGGTGGGCGTACTGCATACCGATTCCCAGTTGCAAGCACATCCGGTTATTGAAATTCGCACAGCGGCCGGCCAATGGTATGACTACGAAAATCGTTACACTCCCGGTCAGAGCGAGCACATTATTCCCGCGGAACTGGACCCCCAAGTCACTGCTGAACTGCAGCGTATTGCGGTGGTCGCACACTCTGCACTGGGGCTTAGGGATATGTCACGAGCAGACTTTATATTGGACTCGCAGAGCAATATCACACTTCTGGAGGTCAACACGTTGCCAGGAATGACGGCCACCAGCCTCTATCCGGACGGTGCGGCAGCCCTCGGCCTAGACTTTAAAGCGCTGGTAAACCTGCTGGTGCGCACCGCGTTCGCACGCGGTTCTCAAACGCAACATTAACCGCCATCTACGCGTACTCGCAGCTAAAGATCGTAGCCCCGCTCATTATGGGACACCAGGTCCAGACCTTCCTGCTCTTGGTCCTCATCAACTCGATTACCAACCGCCACATCGGTGATTTTTAGGATCCCCCATGTAGCGACAGCGGTGTATACAACCGTTGCGACCACGCCGATTGCCTGAGTGCTTACCTGAGAGACAATGGATATTTCTTCCTGACCGCTGAACACCCCAAGCGCGTTACTGGCAAAGACGCCCGTCAGCAGCGTGCCAAGAATACCGCCCACACCATGCACTGGAAATACGTCAAGCGAGTCATCAATTTTGAGACGCTGCTTAATATAAATAGTTGCCAAGAAACAAACGACGCCTGCACTTATGCCGATAAGCAGAGCACCGCCGGGACCCACAAAACCGGACGCCGGCGTGATCGTGCCCAGGCCCGCAACCATGCCGGTTACAATACCTAGAGCTGATGCCTTGCCGAAACGAATCCGCTCCATGAGCATCCACGTAAAGGCACCAGCAGCGGCCGAAATGTGCGTAGCCAACATCGCCATACCGGCGTCGCCATTGGCGGCCAAAGCGCTGCCTCCGTTAAAGCCAAACCAACCGACCCAGAGCATGCCAGCGCCCATGACAGTCAGCGTCATATTGTGCGGGGGCATGGCTTGCTGAGGAAAGCCACGTCGATTGCCCAACACAAGTGCTGCCACTAACGCCGCTACGCCCGCAGTAATGTGCACCACAGTACCGCCAGCGAAATCCATCACTCCAAGCTCACCCAGCCAACCACCACCCCAAACCCAATGGCAAATCGGCGCGTACACTAAGATGAGCCAGGCCGCGCAGAACAACAGCACGGCTGAAAAACGCATTCGTTCAGCAAATCCCCCGACAATCAACGCCGGTGTAATGACAGCAAAGGTCATTTGAAATAGTGCAAAAACGCTCTCGGGAATAGTCCCAGACAGTGTGCCCTCGAGAACGCCGGCAAGCAGCACGTTATCCAATCCGCCGATGAATGGATTTAGCGACCCACCATCGCCGAACGCTAATGAATAGCCAACAACGACCCAAAGAATTGACATCAGACAGGTGATAGCAAAGCACTGCATAAGCACGCTAAGAACATTCTTACTGCGCACGAGGCCACCGTAGAAAAGTGACAGCCCGGGTAACGTCATAAACAGGACCAGTGCCGTAGCGGTCATAATCCAAGCGGTATCCGCGCCGCTGATACCAGTATCGTTGGCAAAAACAGGGCTAGCGCACAGCATCAGCGCAACGGTTAGAAATCCTTTCATCACTCTCTCTCAAAACGGTGTGTGGCCACATTTAAACCGATCGTCTCTTTTTATGCCACATAAGAGTGCAATTCTTAGGAAATATATTACTCCACGCTCACTAATAGAGAGATCGCGTTAACGAACGCACTATATCGGGGCCTTGATAAATGAATGATGTGTATATTTGTAACAAATCTGCGCCCGCATCCAGGAGATTTTGTGCGTCTTCAACACTTCCAATACCTCCAACACCAATAATGGGCAGTTCCTTGGGCAGGATTCGACGAAACTTTTGTACCACTGTACGACTGGCCACGGTCAGCGGTTCGCCGCTCAGACCGCCTGCCTCACCGCCAAGAGGGTGACCAGCCACCAAAGCACGATCCAAGGTTGTGTTAGTGGCGATCAGCCCCTCCACTTCATGCGTTACAAGCTGATCAGCAATCCGCTCAATACCTTCGTCGTCCAAATCCGGGGCTACCTTCAGCAGGAGCGGCGTAACCGCGCCCCCAAATGCCAGCTGTTGCTGCATCTCTTTGACTCGGTTTAACAGCTCGGATAACTCGGCACCATGTTGCAGTTGTCTTAAACCAGGGGTGTTTGGCGACGATAAATTCAGCGTGAAATAATCTGCCAACGCGTGCAAATGTTTCATACAGGCGGTGTAGTCGTTGGCAGCGTCCGCCAGCGGCGTATCTTTATTCTTGCCAAGATTCACACCAATAATCGTGCCAGCGAGTTGGTCGCGGGCGCGCAACTTGCTCAAGCGCTGCGCCATCGCCATGACCCCCTGATTATTGAAACCCATTCGATTAATCAGAGCTCGATGCTCGGGCAAACGAAACAGGCGCGGCTGCGGATTGCCGGGTTGCGCACGCGGCGTCACGGTACCCACTTCGACAAAGCCAAAACCCAGGCGCGCCAGCCCCGCAACAGCTTTGGCATCCTTATCCAGACCCGCTGCAAGCCCAATCGGGTTGGCGAACTCACAGCCAAACAGTGTTTTTTTGCGCGAGGTATACGGACCCATACTCCCCGGCAGGTTACCGAAGAAGCGCAGACCTGAGATCGCCATATCATGGGCGATCTCGGGCGGCAATTTGAGCAAGAGTTTTTGGGCCAGATTAAACATGACAAGAGTGTATTACGAGCGGGGCTGCAGGCACAAAGTTTGAGCGTGGGCGAAGCTTTCCCCGATTAGAGTCCGCGTCTACAATGCTGCCCTAGCGCGCAACACAAGCACTTTAAGATGAATACGCTCGATACACATTCACCCCATGCAGCCATTGTCGCCGCGACCGACTGGCTGGGGGAAAAAATTATCGGACAAGAGGCCTTGATTGAACGCTTGATAATGGCCTTGCTTTGCGGCGGCCACTTGCTGGTTGAAGGTGCGCCGGGGCTGGCAAAAACTCGCGCAATCAAAGAGTTATCGGAACTCGTAGAGGGCGATTTCCACCGTATTCAGTTTACTCCTGACCTCTTACCCAGCGATGTCACCGGTACCGAGATTTATCGCCCCGAAGACGGTAGCTTTAACTTCCAACCCGGCCCCATATTCCACAATCTGATCCTTGCTGACGAGATCAACCGCGCCCCAGCGAAGGTCCAGTCAGCCCTGCTGGAAGCGATGGCAGAGCATCAGGTCAGCGTCGGCAGGGAAACCTTTACGCTACCCGAGTTATTCTTAGTCATGGCCACTCAAAACCCTATTGAACAAGAGGGAACCTATCCACTCCCCGAGGCACAACTGGACCGCTTTCTGATGCACGTCGTCGTCGACTACCCACAGCGAGACGCTGAGCAAAAAATCCTGCATCTGGTGCGGCAAGAATCTAAAAACGCGCCCAGCCAGACACCGCGCAAACTCACTCAGCTGGATCTGTTTAACGCTCGCAAAGACCTACTCAACTTACACATGGCGGAGCCTGTGGAACGTTATTTGGTGGAATTGGTCATGGCAAGCCGCGCGCCTGAGGGAGACCTTCAGCAATGGCTCGATTACGGCAGCAGCCCACGCGGCACCATCGGTCTGGACATCTGCGCCAGGGCGCTTGCATGGCTTGACGGACGTGACTTCGTCACCCCACAGGACGTTCAGAACGTTGCACACGACGTGCTGCGCCACCGCCTCATACTATCCTTCGAGGCCAACGCCCAAGGCGTCACGAACGATCAGGTTATAGACCTGCTATTACAAAACGTACCCGTGCCCTAATCTGACCTTGCGTAACTCTGTACCTGCAGCCCATTCGGCTTTTCCGGCCACAGGCGCCTTGACTGGTGCCTATGTAGAGCTGACGCAACTATTAGGCCTGCGCCACAGCGCGCAAAAAAATCTAACCAACAGCAGCAGCGCTATCGGCCACCAATCCGGCTTAAAGGTATCGAAAACCAGAGGCCGTGGCGTCGACTTCGCGGAAGTCCGACAGTATCAGCCTGGCGACGATGTTCGAACAATTGATTGGCGCGTCACCGCTCGGAAAAACAAACCGCATACCAAGGTGTTCCGCGAGGAACGCGAACGGCCGGTACTAATTTTTGTCGATCAGAGCCAACAAATGTTCTTTGGCTCGCAACTGCGTTTAAAATCCGTAGCCGCTGCAGACATTACCGCGCGTATCGCCTGGCAGACGCTGGCCGCTGGCGATCGCGTCGGGGCGGTAATCGTTGACAATCAAGGCCAACACCTCTTCCGCCCTTACCGCAGTAGCCGCGCCGTAGGGCGTCTACTTAATCAACTGGCCATATCTAATCAGGCCTTAACTCGCAATCCATCCCAGCTGCAGGACACCCCCTACCTTGCGGGCCTGCAGCAATTGCAACGACTCACCCATAATCGTTTTCGCATCTATGTGGTCAGTGACTTCGCGGGCGAGTTGGGTATTTGGCAAACTCATTTGCAGAGGCTCGCAAGACGCAATCAGATCGACTTAATTCAGGTCTATGATCCACTGGATAAACAACTGCCGCCAGCAGGCCACTACAGCGTCACCGATGGTCAGCAACGAGTTAATTTCTTCTCTGGGAATCCGCGTCTGCGGGAAAACTACGCCAAGCAGTTTGAACAGCGCTGCGAGGTACTACAGGATATGTGTCGACACCCGTCGATGAACTACCGTACCGTCTCAACTCACAGCAATGTGCTTCCGCAGAATCTCTTAAACTGATGCAAGACAACCCACTGCAGCAACTACGTGATGTCCACACTCCCTTGGCGCCAGAATGGTGGCCCCCGGCACCAGGTTGGTGGCTACTGTGCATCGCTGCCGTAGTCGGGACGGTATTTATTTCTAAAAGGTTATGGCGAGCCCATAGAGCCCGCAGCCCCATTCGCAGTGCGCGCACTCTAATCGGGGAACTGAAGGCGAGTCATAATCAAGGGCAGATCGACACTTTGCGCTACGTCCACGACTGCAACGAGGTCCTTAAACGCTTGCTGGTCAACGCACTCGGCATTCGACATCTGGCTGCAACCTCCGATGACCAGTGGCTCCGAGCTCTGGATACCATCGTCGACGGCCGCGAATTCAGTGAGGGCCATGGTAAAATTCTCGGTGCACAGCGGTTTTCGCCTCAGGCATCTGCCGATGTCGAGGCTGTACATCAAGTTATTCAAGCGCTCTTAGGTCGCGTGCATCCAACTCGCACTAAACAACTACTTGCAGAGCGCAGCAATGATTGAATGGCTATGGCCCTGGGCGTTCGCTGCCGCGCCCGCACCTTTACTGGTGAGACTTTTAATGCGCCCGAGCGAGCGCACTGAATCTGCGCTCACCGTTCCGGATCTGCTCGCGTATACATCCGCAGAGGTCAGCCATAGCAACGACTGGCAACGCCAACTCATAAAACTGGGCCTTATCTGGCTGACTTGGCTGTTCCTGGTTGCCGCCAGCGCACGCCCGCAATGGACAGGCGACCCAGTGACATTGCCCACATCGGGCCGGGACTTAATGCTTGCGGTAGACATTTCTGGCAGCATGGCGACACAAGACATGCAGGTGAGTGACGAATTCTTAGATCGGCTGACTGTTGTAAAAGCCGTGGTTGGCCAATTTGCTCAAGCACGCCTTGGCGACCGCGTCGGATTGATATTGTTTGGCACCAACGCTTACCTGCAAGCCCCCCTCACCTTCGATCTCAAGAGTGTAAATCGCCTTTTAGTAGAGGCCCCGGTAGGCATAGCCGGCGGCAAGACCGCCATTGGCGATGCAATAGGCCTTGCTGTGAAGCGCCTACGTCAGAGGGCTCACGACGAAAAAGTGCTCATTCTGCTAACCGATGGCGCCAATAATGTCGGCGAGGTCGAGCCCGCTAAAGCTGCGGAGTTGGCCGCCCGCGACGGAATTACCATCTATACCGTGGGTGTCGGCGCGGACGAAATGCGTTTACCCAGTGTATTCCGCGCATTGGGCAACCGTGTTACCAACCCCTCTGCCGATCTCGATGAAGCCACTCTTAGGAACATCGCGCAGGTAACAGGCGGAAAGTATTTCCGCGCCAGAGACCCGAGAGCGTTGGTGGAGATCTATGCCGAGATTGACGAACTTGAACCGGTGGCGCAGGAGGCCGAAACCTATCGTCCAATTCAGGCACTCTACTACTGGCCGATGACAATAAGCCTCGCGTGTCTAATCTTACTGCTCATCGCCGACATTGCTGGTCGCCAACCGAGGCGGGGAAACTAAGCCGCGATGGAGTCCTTGCATTTCATTCGACCGCTTTGGTTTGTGGCGCTGGCGCCAATTTTGGTGCTGGCTTGGTTTTGGTTTCGCCGCACCCGCTCGGGTTCCGCTTGGCAAAACGCAATCAGCAGCGAACTGTTACCGGTGTTACTGGACGTCCAGGAAAGCCGATCAGGTCAATGGCTGCGCGGCATAATGCTGACCGCTATCACCCTAGCTGTCATCGGCCTTGCCGGCCCCACCTGGGAAAAATTACCGCAAAACGTCGAGCAAAAAAATGATGCGCTGGTAGTGCTGTTAGATCTATCACTCTCCATGTGGGCTGAGGATGTAAAACCATCGCGAATTGTGCGGGCGCGGCAGAAAATCACCGATATCCTGCGTCAGCGCGAAGAGGGCTTGACCGCCTTGGTGGCTTACGCCGGCGATGCTCACGCCGTGGTGCCGCTAACCGACGATGTGGCGACCATCGAAAATCTTTTGGGAGCACTAGACCCCGGCATGATGCCAGTGCTTGGCAGCAACCCCAGCCACGGACTGGAAATTGCAAAAGGGCTGTTTAGCAATGCCAACATGACAGAAGGCAGGATTTTAATGATTACGGACGGTATAGATAGAATAAGCGCCGTCAGCAAGCATCGTAATCGCGCGTTCCCTATTTCAATCATTGGTATTGGAACTTATGAAGGTGGCCCAATTCCCCTTGATTCCGATGCAGAACCACCGCGCTACCTTATGACCCAGGAAGGGAATCAGGTAATTGCGCTACTGGACGAGCGCAGGCTCACCGAGGTTGCAAACCTCAGCTATGGCAAGTATTCCAAACTCAGCCTGAGCGACACCGACTTCCGCGTTGCGTTATCGACCCCGTTGCCAACCGAAGACGCATCAATAGAGGTGGAGCGCGAATTCGACAGCTGGTTCGATCAGGGCCACTGGCTTGCAGCGGCTCTGTTGCCTTTGTGCCTGCTAGGATTCCGCCGCGGCGCTTTAATCATGTTGGCCTTTGCAGTCGCGACGCCCGGTTTTGATGCTGCGGCCGCGCCGACCGCTGCTGGCGAAACTGCACCCGGAACAATTTGGGACAAACTATGGTGGAGGGACGACCAACGCGCGCATCAAGCGCTAACGGCCGGTGAGCCGGAGAGAGCTGCGATCCTATTCGAGGACCCACAATGGCGCGCCGTCGCGCGCTATCGAACAGGCGATTGGACGGATGCCCTACGCGGTTTTAACCAAGACACCACCACCACGGGCACCTACAACCGCGCCAACGCACACGCGCGCCTGGGTAATTATCAACAGGCATTAGATCTCTACGGGCAGGTATTGGCCGCAGCAGCGGATCATGAGGACGCCGCGTTCAACAAAGCACTTGTTGAGCGTCTTTTGCAACAACAGCAACAGCAACAGGCTGACGCCCAACAGGACAGTACTGAAAAGCAACAGAAGCAACAATCCAACGACTCCGAAGAGAGTCCAAGCGAGAACCAACAACAGTCCTCAGACCAAGAATCCAACGAAAGCCCCTCGCAGTCCAATGAGGAGCAGCGCGAATCGGAACAGGATCGCGAGGGTGAAGATGAAGACCAACAGCGCCAAGAACTGGTAAACCGCGACGAAAAACAGGAGGCTCTCGAGCAATGGTTACGTCGGGTTCCAGACGAACCCGGCGGTTTACTGAGGCGTAAATTCCAGCACGAAACCAAGCAGCGGCTGCGCAATGGCGACTATGAGCATCGACAAGGGGACAAGGTATGGTAGGCCTGCGCGTTGCAGTAACGCTGTTGTTTACGCTTTTCGCCGCACTCGGTCACAGCGAGATCAGCACGCGCCTGTCGAGCAATTCTATCGAGGAACTGGAGTCGGTAAGACTACTTATTCGCGCTCACAATACGCGCGAAAGCGAAGCGTTAGACTTAACAGGATTGCAGGATCAATTCCACATAATGGGCAATAACACCAGTACCCAATATCAGTATATCAACGGCCGAACTCAGAGCTGGGTGGATTACCAGATCACTTTACAGCCAAAAACAGTAGGCGCGCTAACCATCCCACCTATTCGCATCGGCAATCTCTCAACCAAGGCAATGACTTTGGATGTTCGACCACTCGCCCCAAGTGCTCGACAACAAATAGACGAGTTGGTGTTCTACCAGCAGCAGTTTTCCAGCACCAAAGCCTACGTGCAGAGTCAAATTTTGATGCAACGGCAGTTGTTTTATGCCGGCGGCGTGCAGCTCTATGGCGGCCAGCCGGGGGCACCGAACATCGAAAACGCATCGGTCATTACGCTCGGCGAGAATCAGGCCACGACCATTCAACGCAATGGACGAAGCTATGGCGTTGTCACTCAAAACTACGCAATCTTTCCTGAAGCCAGCGGCCCCCTGACGGTGCCCGCAGTTGAAATGACCGCAAGCGTGCGCATGCTCAACAACGGTCGCGTCTCACGTAAGGGTGTGCGGGTCGCTACTGAAGCAGCGGCCATTAACGTAATGCCAATCCCTGACAGCTATCCCAAAAACTCACCATGGCTACCCGCAACCAACGTCTCAATAACCCAAACCCTCGAACCCGCGGTGACAGAGATACCCTTTAACGTAGGCGATACTTTGACGCAGGCCATAAAAATCACCGTTGAGAGCAATAACAGTTCTATCGTGCCGCCATTAACGTCGGCTCTGCCCGCCGACATCTTCCGCGAGTACCCGGAGCCTGCCAAACTCACCAACAGCACCCAAGGGACAAAGGTCGTTGGCCAACGTATGGAGCGTCGGAGCATCGTGCCGCTAACATCAGGAGCCTTAACGCTGCCAAGTGCCGAAGTAGTTTGGTGGGATACCAAGGTTAATGAAGTTAAACGTACCACCCTAGCGCCTCTCTCCTTCAGCACTAACGGCGATTCGATCAACCCAGCGGCAACTGCGGGGAGGGAAACAGCCCAGGTGCAGAATCCACCGCCTGTTGCCGATAACGACCCCACCAACGCCCCAGCCGTCACAAACGCAATTGATACCGGGAACCCAATAGCTGGATCTCAGAGGGTTAACTGGGCACTGGTAGCCGGCATCTGTGCACTGGGCTTGCTTGTCGCTTTCAAGCTGCTCAGCGACACTCTGACCAACCGACGCTGGGCGTTAAAAAGAGCGCGCAAAAGCCTACTGCATCGGATCAGAACAGCAGATGCTCTGGGCGTCCAACATTCACTGCGAGAATATTTGCAGCTGCGTTATGCTTTGCCTCCAGACAGAGCACTTAGTGCTTGGATATCTGAAGAACCCGGAGCCAAGAACCTCGTGCGGCTACTGGAAGCGTGGTGCTACAGTGACAAGCCATCGATTGATGTCCCTCAGCAAGCACTGCAACTTGCTGAAGACCTGCTAATGCACAACGTTTCCGTCCACAACCGTGTAAAAAACGGGGTATCCCTCCCCGCTCTTTATCCGTCGAGTTGAATTAGGCGGCTTAGGTGCCGCT
>DEBN01000077.1:6965-27941 GCA_002348825.1 Gammaproteobacteria bacterium UBA2955 | reverse complement strand
GTCGCTGTAGTGGTAGTCGTAGTCGTGGTTGTCGTCGTGCTCGGCGTAGCAGGCGGGTCCACAGGCGTAACGCCAGACTGGCTCGGGGAACTACTATCATCATCAATCTGACTGATAACGCCTGCTAAGATGCCTGCGCCTACCAAGCCCAGCGCTACAGCGGTACCTGTAGTGATACCGCCTGCGGCGGCGCCACCTGCTGCTGCACCACCGCTAGGCGCACTACCTGCTGCCGAGCCACTGTCACCTACCCCAGCCCCTTCCGCAAAGGAGCTGAAAGAAGCGAACAGAATCGCCACTGCGCCCAATACCGTGGCTGCGCGTTTCGCAGATGCTTGCTTTAAACCCGCCATAAGAATCTCCCGAATAGTTTTGGTCTGTTGTTTTTCATCGTTTCTGCTAGCACTCTTTATTCCCGTGCGAAGCTCTGATCTGAGTCTTGGTTGATGCGGGCTTTTCGGTCGGTTGTAACTTCTTGTTGACGTTATTTATTGTTCTTGTGTTTTTGTTGCTATTGCGCGCCCGAGATTCATCTCTTCACTTCTTTAGCTCTTCTTTAGCTTTAGCTCATTAGCCCGTGCACTAACGACTGACGCCACACACCAGCTTGAAAATCAACCAAAAAAAACAACCGTCTGCTGCATCCCCACAGGTTTAACGTCAAAGGACGTTTTAGTAACACTCAGTCGCGTCTCGGCTGTTGGGATACACAATTGCCTAAATTGGATAGGTAACCCCGCAATCAATCCGCCTAACCGAACTGCGCTCAAGAGCTTTTAATCGAACTACGCTTCGAAGCCTTTGTACTGCTCTGTGTATTTGTAAACGCAGATTCAGGTTAAAACGAACAACTTAGGATAAGCGGTAGGGTTTATCCGACGAACGGTTGGCGTTAGGGCATAAGTAGTTTAATTATTGGAGGGGTAAGCTGAGTGCGTGGATCTAAAATTGCCACTAATCCTGCTTCCAGGAAAAACCGGCAGGCCTGAATCAGCCTGCCAAACTCTTACTCACTATTTCAAACAGATCTTTTGAGGGTGCATGATCTCCATCGTGCAACAGCGTACGCAGCGCACTTTGCATGAGCTGCTGCCGTTGGGCGTCAAACTTCTTCCATCGAGTAAGCGGCGTAGCCAGCCTAGCAGCGATTTGCGGATTAAGGCCGTCCATCTCCGCCACCGCCGTGGCGACAAACCGGTAACCACTGCCATCTAGCGCGTGCAAACGGCGTAGATTTAGCATGCCAAAAGCCCCATAGACAGAGCGCACACGATTTGGATTTTTACGATCAAAGCTGGGATGTTCCACAAGCCGCTGTATCCCAGCAACATCCGTAAGGGGACTTTGCGCTTGCACGTTAAACCACAGATCAATCACCAACGCCTCGTGCTGCCAATTGTTGTAGAAGTCCTGCAGAATTTCCTGACGCAACGCCGGTTCTACTTCTGGCAAGCGACACGCTAAGGACAACACAGCGCGCCGATCTGTGAGGTTATCTGCCGACGCATAACGCGTCTTGAGCTGCAGCTGTAACTCTGCAAGTTGCCCCTCGGCGGCTAAACTACGGCACCAATAGTTGAAGCCTGTATTGGCCAGCGCGCGATCGGCAATACTGTCTGCGTCTACCTGATACGACGTTCGAGCCGCAAAAGTTGCGTAAAGTTTCTGCCAAAGATCCCCGCTATCGGTCGCTACTGAAACCACTGCAGCGTCTCTGGCATCCAGCAAGGCATGCGCGTCGAACCCTCGCAGCTGCTCAAACAAATAGAGCTCGCTAGGCACCGCCAACATGGTTGCCGCCAGCAGTTTTGCGTCGCTGTCTTTAAGCGTAAGTGCATGTTCGGCAATGCTCCGAAAAGCCGCCAGCGGCTGAGCGCCAGCTGCTGTTTGTCGTACATCAAAGTGTGACATCCAGATGGACTGCAGCGCGTCCCAACGCACGAAGCCATCTTGGTCGTTGCGGGCAAGAAAATCTAACTCTGCTACGGGGCGATGGTATTGCACGTTTACCGGTGCTGAAAACTGGCGCAAAAAACTGACGACTGGTTTTTCGGCAAAGCCGGTAAACTCAATCTCCGTGGTCGACTCTCGCAAATTCAGCAGTACGGAGCGGCCGTTATCGCGCAGTTCAGTTTGCGCGGTCGTCACGATCTGTTCAGTTGCAAGAGCGACATCCTGTCCATCTTTATCCAACAAACCAAGCAGCACCGGCATATGGAAGGGGAGCTTGTGTTCCTGCCCCGGCGTCGCCGGGCAAGACTGTTCAACAATCAGTGCCAGGGTTCCATCTGCATACCGCTCCTCTACTCTCAGAACCGGAGTACCGGCTTGTTCGTACCAACGTGCAAACTGTTCAAAATCAATGTCACCGACATCACTCATAGCCCGCATAAAATCATCGGTGGTCGCCGCTTCACCATCATGACGATCAAAATACAGGTCGGTGCCCTGACGAAACTTTTCTTCACCGAGCAAAGTGCGGTACATACCAACGACTTCTGCGCCCTTTTCGTAGATGGTGGTGGTGTAGAAGTTTGAGATTTCTATATACGAACTCGGGCGCACCGGGTGGGCCAGAGGGCTGGCGTCTTCGGCAAATTGAATTGAGCGTAAAAAGCCAACGTCTTCAATACGCTTGACTGCGCGGGAGTTCATATCAGCGGAGAACTCGGCATCACGAAAGACTGTAAAGCCCTCTTTAAGGCTAAGCTGAAACCAGTCTCTGCAGGTCACCCGATTGCCTGACCAATTATGGAAATATTCATGGGCAACTACCGCCTCTACACGCTGGTAAGCGTCATCAGTAGCAGTATCTTTCGACGCGAGCACGCAGGACGTATTAAAGATATTCAGGCCCTTGTTCTCCATAGCGCCCATATTGAAATCTTCAACGGCAACGATCATGAAAATATCCAGGTCGTATTCGCGGCCAAAGCGTTCCTCGTCCCAGCGCATAGATCGCTTCAAAGCATCCATCGCGTAATGACATTGTTCTATGTTGTGCGGTTCCGAGAAGATCTTTAACTCGACTATTCGCCCACTCGCGGTGGTAAATTTATCCTCAAGCACTGCCAAATCGCCTGCAACTAACGCAAATAGATAGCAGGGTTTTGCAAAGGGGTCCTCCCAAGTTACTTTCTTTCGCCCGTCAGACAAGAGCTCTTCCGCAACCAGGTTGCCGTTAGACAATAAATTCGGATAGCGCTCCGAGTCGGCAATAATCGTTGTGGTAAATTTCGACAGAACATCGGGCCGATCCTGATAGTAGGTAATTTTACGAAACCCCTGCGCTTCGCATTGAGTACAGTACATGTTGCTCGACCGATACAGCCCTTCCAGAGCCGTGTTTTGTTCGGGGCAAATACGCGTGACTATGCGCACCTGGTGCTGATCTCGAAGATCCCGGAGGATCAGCTGTTCGTTCTCAATCTGATATTCGTTACTGGATAAGATTCGACCGTCCAGTTCCACACTGACCAGTTCAAGTTCTTGTCCGTCCAATCTCAGCTCTGAGCCCTGCGGTGTCTGGCGCTCTATATCCAGTGTACTCGTCACTTCAGTGACGCCATCGCGAATATCAAACACAAGGTCTGTACGCACCGTTCGATACTCCGGTGCTCGGTAGTCTGCTAAAGCTATGGGCTGAGGTAATCCTTGTTGCACGTTTGTTCCTATGTATTTTCAATAAACGAAGACGAATCTAAAGCCGCAGTCTCGCGCCGCTACCACAACGATATGCGAGCGCTCCGCCAAGCGCCGTGGATAGGGGTCGGTGTCATTTTTTCCAAGTCCACCGCGCTTGCAGATTGATTGGCCATACCGAACACGCCTATTGCGACAGTAACGACGGGGCTCTAGTTGCCCAAACAGTATGCGAGCGTGGCATTTCCGGAGCTGTTGCACATCTGTCGCGGTGGTGCTTCCGCAGGCACAGCATAGGTTAACTGCTGCTGAGATTCATCCGCTAACCGATGAACCCTCAAAGAATCTTCGAACGACCGCCGCGCTCATTTCTGAAGACATTGCAACTACACCTTTAACGCTGCAACACACGCAAACTCTGCTGATGTAGGCAATCTCGGGCCAATATCTTAAATCGATATGGGACCACCGCTTTACCGAAGTTGAGTTAAACTTCAGTGCATACTGGGCAAGCCCAATTTATTCAGAGTGATGAATGCACGCAGTAGATAGAGAAGTCATAAGCCAGATTTTAGCCTGGCTGCGCAGCGGCAGCCGCTGTTGGCTTGCAACCGTGGCTGCAACCTGGGGCTCTTCACCACGCCCAGTAGGTTCCTTGCTCGGCTGTAATAGTGACGGCGTCTTGGTCGGTTCGTTATCTGGCGGCTGTGTCGAGGATGACCTGCAAGAGAAACTCCTAAACGGTGAACTCGCAGCAGACCACGCGCAGTTGTTCCGCTATGGCGTCACCACGGAGGAAACCGAAAAATTTGGACTACCTTGTGGCGGCCATCTCGACATCATCATCGAACCACAAAAAGTCAATAATCAAACCATAGATCAATTCGAGCAGTTGTATCAGGCGCTGCATGAACGCCGCTGGATGTTGCGCACGGTGGACCTGAACTCGGATGCCGTAGCACTGACATCGGCTAGCGAACCTGCACCACTAAATTGGTCGGCGGACACGCAACTGCTCAAACATACCTATGGACCAAGTTTCCACCTCTTTATTATTGGCGCTGGGATGGTCAGTCACTATCTGGCGGACATGGCGAAGATGCTCGATTATCAGGTCACTGTATGCGATCCACGAGAGGATCTGCTTGAACAGTTTCCTGTGGACGGCGTCACTAAAGTTTGCGACATGCCGGACGACGCCGTTCGCGCGTTCGCTGATGATTACGCCACAGCTATCGTCGCTATGACTCACGACCCCCGTATAGATGACATGGGCCTTATGGAGGCGCTGAATACCCGCGCATTTTATGTGGGTGCTATGGGCTCATCACGCACCTCTGCAAGCCGCCGCGAACGACTACTTACACTCGGCTTGTCAGCCCAGGCTCTGTCGCGCTTACATGCACCGATAGGCCTGCCCATCGGCAGCAAAACACCGCCGGAGATCGCCATCGCGGTGCTTGCAGAAATCACCGCTAAACGTAAAACCGAAAACTCAGAAACAAGTGCCTTAGCCAACGCTGACGGGAAAAACCCCGCTCTGGCCTAAGCAGTGACGGATCTTCAAAACATTGGCTGTGTAATTCTTGGGGCGGGCTTCGGCCGCCGTTTTGGCCGCGATAAACGTTTCGCGACGATGCGGCAGAGCACCGTCGCCGCCACTACGATCGGGACCTACTGCGCCGTCTTCGCGCAAGTGCGTTTGGTGTTGCGTGAAGAGGACGAGCCGACGAATTTCGTTACCGACATTGAAAAATTCCCAAATCTAGCAATCATCCGCGCGCCGCTTGCGCATCAAGGGATGGGACATTCACTAAGCGCAGGCTTTGCTGAAATCGATTGGACCTGGGCCTTCGTGGCGCTACTTGATATGCCTTTTGTATCTCAGGCCACATTAGTCGGTCTTATATCGCACGCCAGAACCAGCAATGCGCCACTGATACAACCTCGTCTCGTCGATCCTAGAGCTACCCTCTTGGAGCGGCAGCATGGTCATCCCATCGGCATTCACCAGCGACTATTCGATGAGGTTAGGGCAAGCGCAGGCGACACAGGGGCGCGAAGTTTAATTCAACAACGGGCAGATCAAATCGATTACTACGACTGCAACGACACAGGCATCATTCAAGACATCGACCATCCCTCAGATCTACCGGCCTAGCAGCAATCGCCTTCAGCGACGCCCTCCCAAGCGACTGCCCCAATCTAACTTGCTTCGGCATGATTGATAGAAACTGTGGCCCGGTGGATAAAGCAGTCGCAGTGGGGCGGCATGCTTTTCTATGACGACTTCGTCACCAATTTGCAGCTCTACATGAACCTGAGAATCACAGCTCATTTGCGCCTCCGCGTCTGAAACATCCAATAAACGTAAACGCAGAACTTTCTCGCCTGGCACCACCAGGGGTCTGGATGTCAGCGTGTGTGGAAACATCGGCACAATCGCGATCGCATCCAACCCGGGGTGCATAATCGGGCCGCCCGCCGAAAGCGCGTAGGCCGTTGAGCCGGTCGGGCTGGCAATAATCAGCCCGTCCGAGCGCTGGTCATAAACGTATTCGTCGTCAACCCACAATGCAAACTCCATCATTCTCGCGGGACTGCCGGGATTTACCACCACATCGTTCAATGCGCTCTGCATGGCCACCACTTGACCTTTGCGGCTGACCGAGGCCTGAAGCAAAAAGTGTTCTTCAATGGCATAGTCTCCGCGCAGAATTTGTGCAAACGACGCTTCGATTTGCTCGGGCGAAACAGCGGCAAGAAAGCCCAACCCTCCCCGGTTCACACCCACCACCGGCACACCGGAGGCAGCTAGGTCACGACCATAACCGAGGAGGCTGCCGTCGCCGCCAACAACCACTACCAGATCCAAGCTCTCTAACGCGGATTTCTCTACCACGCTATGGGAACCATCGGGCAGCGCCGTAGCCGTATCGGCGTCGACCACAACATCACTGCCGGCGCCTTTTAGCACTGCCGTAACATTCACAACGCTCTCGAGTATGCTCTCGGTGTGGTGTCGAGCAACAACGCCCACGCGCTGGAAATCCCCTTGATCTTGCTGTGAATGCATATACGTTTCTTTTCTTACGGCTTTGAGTGCGCAACGTCACTGCGAATTGTTCCCACCTTACACAGCGGTTCTAACCCCGACAATGCTTGCAATCAAAGCAAATCTGTCTACGCTCAAGTGCCTGCGATAAGCCAACGAGCAACTGGAGGGTGCAATGGCTCAGGCGAATCATCTCATCAACAGCGAAAAACGTTTCGCACAGATCATTGCAGGGTCTGAAAAAGACCAGTTAAAGGCGATTAATGGCCCTGAAGATTTGTGGCCATCAATGCGCGAGGAAGCCGAGCGAAAGGCCGAAGAAGAGCCGATTCTCGGCAGCTATTTTCACGCCACGATTCTCAACCACCGGAGTTTTGGTGATGCCCTGAGTTTTCGCCTAGCCAGCAAGCTCGATAACCCCATGTTGCCCACCATGTTGATACGCGACGTAATCGCCGAGGCGATCGATGATGATTCAGAAATTCTCAGCTCGGCCGAGATCGACATTATGGCGACTTACACACGCGACCCAGCGTGTGATGACCTGTCCAGCTCGTTCCTATTTTTCAAGGGCTTCCACGCGTTGCAGGCGCATCGAATCGCACATTGGTTATGGAATAAAGAACGGCGCACCCTGGCCCAATTTTTTCAGAATCAGATCAGCGTAACGTTGGGTGTGGACCTACACCCCGCTGCACGGGTCGGCTCGGGAATCATGCTCGACCACGCCACGGGCATTGTAATAGGCGAGACCGCCGTGGTTGAGGATGACGTTTCAATCCTGCATTCAGTGACTCTTGGTGGCACCGGCAAAACCGGCGGTGATCGGCACCCGAAGATTCGTCGTGGGGTGTTGCTGTCCGCTGGCTGCAAGATCATTGGCAACATTGAAGTGGGAATAAATGCCAAAGTCGGCGCCGGCAGTGTGGTGCTCAACGACGTACCACCTAACGTCACCGTAGCGGGAATCCCAGCAAAAGTAGTAGGCGATCCACACGATCAAATCCCCGCCCACGATATGGACCACGTACGCGGCTTTGCAGACCTGTAACCGCAAAGCACTCCAACTGCGGTTTTGCACCGAGCAATCTTTAGGCTAAGTCTCAATCAGTGATCGCCCAGCCGAATCTTGGCTCTAGCGATAATCTGCTGCAGGGTATCGACGCTTTGCGCTCCTGGTAACAAAAATCCACCGCCTAACAAGTATCCGGGCACCCCAGCCACTCCGACGTCTGGAGCCCGTTGCAATTGCTGTTTGACCTCCGCTAAGCCAAAGTCGCCGGCAAGTACCTGTTCGCTCTCTTGGCCGTCTAACCCTGCCTGTACTCCAATATTTAACAACGTGTCGGTATCGCCCACGTCTTCGCCGCGACAGAAATACCCGACAAAAAGCGCCTCCGCTAGCGCATCCTGACAATCGCGTAACGCCGCAAGCTCCATCAAACGATGCGCCAACAGGGTATTCGGCAACCGCGTGATGAGGTCATAACGTAGTTCCAGACCCTCCTGTTCTGCTTCTTCGCGAATACGACCCGGTATCTGCGTGGGGTCCGCTGCCGCGCCATAGCGGCGTCGAATAAACGCACGTCGATCCCGTCCCTGAGGAGGCAAACCGGGGTATAACTGGTAGGGGCGCCAACGCAAAGCAACGTCGTCGCCGGTTTCCCCGAGGAGCGCTTTATCAAGGCGACGCTTACCGATAAAGCACCACGGACAAATAACGTCGGAAAAAATTTCGATTGTTAACATGAATTGCTCCGCTGGCTATTACGCCAATTTATTCACCGCTCGGCGTATGGCGTGGGGGTTTTTGCCATTTTTTAGCCAAATTATGCGAGGGTGCCCCGAAATAACCGCGCAGCGCCCATGCCCATGGCCACTAACTTTTGGTACGGTTCGTGCTTGTTCAAACGTGAATCAACAACTGTAACTGTCACTATGATTGTACGTATTTTCCTTGGCGTTACCGGCTGT
This sequence comes from Gammaproteobacteria bacterium UBA2955, assembly GCA_002348825.1. GTDB lineage: Bacteria > Pseudomonadota > Gammaproteobacteria > Pseudomonadales > Azotimanducaceae > UBA4421. The sequence continues at coordinate 19,270 of DEBN01000077.1, read as the reverse complement.
TTGTGCATGGCTCTAGGATTTATCGGTCTGGCCGTGCCATTGATGCCTGGCTTCGTGTTCTTTGCCATCGGCACTATGTGCCTTGCCAGCGCCTCACCCTTTTTAGCTCATCAGTTGGCAAAACAGCCAAAACTGGGCCGGTTTTTAGCACGTTTGGAATCGTCCAGAGAACTGACGTTGCAGGCTCGCTTGAAGGTCGCTCTATGGGCTACTGCGGAGATCTTTGTTGACAAAAAACGCACCTGAGAAACCGGCCATAGCGGTTTTAGGTGCTTTGGCGTACGACCACATCACCACGACCCAAACACCCTTTGGCGGCAGCGGACCCGGATTGAATTGCAAAGTCAGCGGAACCACCGAGCATCTAGGCGGTTGCGGCGGTAACTTAGTGCATCACCTTGCTGCGTTACAGCACTCGCCACTGCTGCTGAGCGTCAGCGGAATCGATCACGCGCGCTATCAAACTGCTCTTGGGATGCAGAATCTAGATCTAGCGGGCATCTATCATGACCGTAATGCGCACTGCGCCAGCGCCTACATCATAAGCGACCCTAACGGCCAGCAATTCACCGCTTTCCATTCGGGTCCCGAGGTTTTGCCCGCGACCTGGGTGCGTCACCTCGGGTCAATTAAATCTAAGCTTGCGCACTGCAGGCTAATGCTGTGCGCTCCTTTCCCGCCGGAATTGATGCTACACACCATGAATTTTGTGCACGAGCACAATCCGACCGCTTTGGTGATCTGGTGTCCGGGCCAGTTTACCGATCAAATGGACGCGGCTATGCTGAAAGCGTGCTCGGGCTATTCGCACTGGTTGGTAGTGAACACACATGAAGCTCAGCACATTCACACCCATGCACCAGAAATTTTCCGTAGCAACACAACCGTTATCACTCACGGCGAGGCCGCCGTCGAAGTATTACTCAGCGACGGTAGAGAAAAACGTTACGCAGTAGAAAAAGTCTCGGGAGCGGTAGATCCTACGGGCAGCGGCGATGCTTTTGCCGCCGGGTTAGCGAGCCAACTGCTCCGCGATACCGAGCAGCCACTGGCTTATTTGGACGCCGCCGTTGACGCGGGTCTGCAACGAGCACGCCATTGTTTAATGCATCACGGCGCCCAACCGGCGCTTTAGGGGAGACGATATCTTGACGTCAGCGCATTCATTTAACGACCCGGATTGGTTAGCCGCGCTGCCTAAAACGCCGTTGGGCCACTGGCCAACGGCACTGGAACATCTCCCACGTCTTAGCGCTGAACTCGGCGGGCCAAAAATATGGATAAAACGCGACGACTGCAGCGGTCTGGCCACTGGTGGCAACAAAACCCGAAAGCTCGAATATTTAATCGCCGACGCCCAATCGCACGGCGCGGACACCATTGTCAGCTACGGTGCCGTGCAGTCTAACCATGCCCGACAAACCGCAGCAGCGTGCGCTAAGATTGGGATCGACTGTCACTTACTCCTCAGTCGCAGAGTAGATCGTCGCGATCAAAACTATCTCAACAACGGCAACATGTTGTTCAACCGATTACTCAACGCGCATATTCACACCTTTGACCTGGACGACTTTGACGAGGGCCGCAAGAACCTTCTGCAGGGGCTGCAGCAACAGGAGAAAACCGTTTACGAGATACCCGCGGGGGGCTCAAATGCCATTGGCGCTCTGGGCTACAGCCGTTGCATCAGTGAATTAGTCTGGCAGGCCCCGTTTACGCCGACCCAAATCGTTCACGCTTCAGCCAGTGCCGGGACTCAAGCAGGATTAGTATTCGGTAATGCGGCCCAGGGTTCTAACATCGATATTCTGGGGATTAACGTATTCCACCCGGACCCAGACACGCTTAAACAGCGCATAAATAGTATATTGACCTCAATGCAGCAGCGCTTTGGTGTTGTGCAATCCGTCGCTAACCTGCCCATACACATCAATCACGCCTATTTTGGCGGCGCCTACGGCCAGCCCACCCAGTCCGGTTTGGCGGCCATCGAGATGTTCGCGTCACTCGAAGGCATTTTGTTAGATCCAGTGTACTCAGGTAAAGCCGCTGCTGGATTAATCGATCAAATCACTCTCGGGAATTTTGACGAACACGAGCACATTGTCTTCATTCACACCGGTGGCGCGGCAAGCCTCAGTGCCTACGATTCCGTTTGGTGATACAGCCTATTAACCAGTGTGCATACCGCCGCTGGGGAAAAGTGTCTGCCCCGTAACATAGCTGGATTCGTCACTGGCGAGAAACAATGCTGTATTAGCAATCTCGTGAGCCTGCCCAAAACGCTGCATCGGTGTCATCTGCATCACTGTTTCGACCCATTCTGGCGATTGACGAATGCTTGCCGTCATCGGTGTCTCAATAAATCCGGGACCAATCGCGTTCACGCGGATATTTTTAGTCGCCAATTCCGTAGCGAAAACATTGGTGAGCATAATCACCCCAGCTTTAGAAACGCAGTAATCCGCAGCGCCAGGCAGAGGTCGCTTGCCAGCAATAGAGGCGATGTTAATGATCGAACCGTTGCAACCCAGCGCCAGCATATGACGCGCCGCCAATCGGTCCGTAATTGCCACCCCGGTAAGATTCACATCCAGTACCCGTTGCCAGTCGGCAATCGGTTTGTTGTACAGGAAGTTCTGCTCTGGATCTTCTGCAGGGGTTGCAACTTCGCCGCTGACATACCCAGCCGATGAAATACCGGCGGCCGCAACGACAACATCAAGCTGGCCGTATCGACGCACCACATCGTCAAACAGCGCTTGCTGGTTGTCCTCATCGCTTACATTCACTGCAATAAATTCGATTGCTGCGCCACCTGCGGACATTTCCTGAGCGGCTGTTTCACCTTTTTCTGCGTGTATGTCTGCGATAACAACCCGCGCGCCCTCTTTTGCAAACCGCTCTGCCGTAGCCCTACCGAGCCCACTAATACCGCCCGTGATGACTGCCAATTTACCGTCTAACTGCATTATCAAATCTCCGTCTTATATCGTATTCGCTTCGCTCATGGCCGTTTTGAATCCTGCATAGCGCGGTTGGTCTATCGCAATCTGATTCACAACTGTTGCCCGTAAGTGGGTCTGCAACAACTCTGAGTCCAGCGGCATTGAACCGTCTCGGAGCTCATGTACGAGCCGCCAGCGCAGATCGTCCAACGCCAACGACGAATCGTCTGGCACGTTGAAAAGGTCTCGCAGTCGTCTCTCTTCGCTGAGCAGACAAGGTGCTGACAAAGCGTGCTCGCGCTGCACGATATCTAACGAATTAGCCGCAACCCGTGCCAGAAATTGCAACCTACCTTGCGTATTTGTCATTACCTCATCGCGTAAAAAGTCACTGACGCTGGTAAGCAGTTCGTCCACACCGGGCATTGCCGCCGCCGCTGTCTCCGGTTGCTCCAAAACCACAGATCCAGGAATCAATAGATTCACGCAGTCTACCTGACACTCTGAAGAGCGACGGCCCACAGCGGGTCTTTCCACTGTCTTATCCGGACCGTTGCGATAGTGTTCGGCCATACCTAGACAGCCAACGGCCCACCAGAATGAACCGAAAATCTGCCAAAATTTAACCGCCTCGGGATCTACGGGTTTACCGCTAACGGACTCATAACCTGAAAGTAAATCTGCAATTTCACCGAACCCACCTACCGGCAAATGATCACGTCCAAAACGCCAAGAATGAGTCAGAATCCAACCGAGATCTCGCATTGGGTCGCCCATATAAGCCACTTCCCAGTCGAGGACCGCAACAATACCGTTGGGATCTACCATCACATTGCCATTGCGAAAGTCATTGTGCACCAGCGCCGGTGTCGTGTTTTCCGGCAAGTGATCTAACAACCAGCGGGCGGTGTAATCGATCATAGGTTGGGGTGTTTTGAAGTCCTGATAGCGCTGCCAGGTCTGTCTGACGTATTCCTCGGCGCTTTGATGCTGTAGGTGCTGGTCCAAGCCGCTGGCTACCAGGTCGATGCCGTGAATCTGCGCCAAAACCTCGCCGCAACGGCGCGCCAATTGCGGGCGGATCTCCGCAAGTTCCGGCGCTTTGACGATCTGCGCCCCAAGCGTAAACCCTTCGAGCCACTGCATAATGAAGCCCGCGCCCACGCCATCCTCCGGCCTCAACACGTAGTGCACTTCGGGTTCGGGAACACCCGCCTTGGCAGCGGTCTGCATCAGCAGCGCCTCTACCGCAAGGCCCGGGTGAGCCGCAGTTACTTCGCCCTCGACACCACCCGACGCCCGACGCATGGCCAAAATCGCCGGCTTACCGCGTCGGGTTAGCTCTATCCGATAGGTCTCCTGACTCGCTCCACCAGACAACCGCTCAACGCGTTCTAGCGTCTCGAAGTCAGGAAAAACATTTGTCAGGACACGTTGCAACCGCGCGTGCATTTCCTGTGCGGAGAGTTCCATAGCCAGTTCCATGGCCTTCAGGACTCCTTGACACCCTTAGGTGCACGCTGATTCATAAAACCGAACAGGTAACCTGCGACCCGACGCATTTGAATTTCCTCGGCACCTTCGGTGATGCGATAGCGACGGTGGTGACGATAGATATGCTCAAACGGCTTATGCCGCGAATAGCCCAGTCCACCGTGCACCTGCATAGCTCGGTCTGCGGCTTCACAACACAGCCTATTCGACCAATAATTGCACATAGATACTTTGTCAGACACCGAAAAAGCACCGTAGGTGTCCATCTGCCAAGCGGTCTTGTGAATCAAGGCGCGGAGCATTTCGCACTGCGTCTGCAATTCCACCAGCGGGAACTGAATGCCTTGATTGCTTGCCAGCGGCTTGCCAAACGGCGCTCGATGTTTGGCGTACTCAATCGACTCGTTAATGCAGAATTGTGCCGCGCCCAAGGACGACGCCGCCTGGCGAATGCGATTTTCATTGAAAAAATGCTGCACCACAGCCAGACCGCGTCCCTCGCCACCAAAAATCGAGTTGTGGGGCACTCGAACATCGTTCATAGACACCCGTCCGTGATCGGTGGGCATGTTAAAGGTCCAAAGCATTTCTTCGACCTTGAAACCGTCGCTGTTGGTGGGCGTTAGGAACGCAGTAATGCCGTTGCCATCGCCCGCCTTACCGCTGGTGCGTGCAAAAATCAGATCGTGTTTAGCCTTGTGAATGCCGGTATTCCAAGTTTTTGCGCCATTAATAATCCACTCATCGCCATCGCGCTCAGCCACCGTCTCCATGTGCGTAGCGTCTGAACCGTGATCTGGCTCGGTAATGCCGAAGGCAAAACCGGCTCGGCCTTCCGCCAGCGCATCGATCCATTCAGCCTTTTGTTCGTCGGTACCGTATTCGATCATCAACAACAACCCGACGTTGTTGCCCACGATTGAATGCTCATTCTGCAAATCGTTATGCAAACCAAGGCCCTTGGTCGCCAAGTGCTCGCGGATCACGGCCATATCGAGATTGGTGCCATTGCTGCCGCCGTATTCTTCCGGCAACGGATAGCGATAGTGCCCGGCGGCATCGGCGACCCGCTTGGCTTTAGCCAGCAGCGCCTCCCAATCTTCGTTGGGCAGGCCATTACGCTCCCAGTCCGTGCGCGCGTCCTCGCGACGATAGTCAAAAAACCGAATGTTGTCGTTCTCCTGCTCCAACGGCTTAATATCGCTCTCGATAAATCGATCGAGTTCATCCAAGTAACTCTGCAACTTCTCTGGAATATCAAAGTTCATTCGCTGTCTCCTCCTTGTTGTTATTCGTTACTGGGGTATTCAGCCCCCAAGCTATAGCCCCTTGCACAAAAGCGCGGAAATCTGGTTCCAAATACGACTCGGGCGTATGCCCTAAGGCGCTGTAAAACACCCGTCCCTTCCCCACCGAATGCCACCAAACCATGGGGTGGTCGGCACCCATCGGACTTTTCTCAGGATCGTAGGTGGCTTCGTCAATACTGATAAGAACCTGAGTATTCTCGCGCGGACTGGCTGCAAAGTTATACCATTCATCACGGCGCTCCCAAACACCACTTAAATGCGCCGTGGCCGGATGACTGCGATCCTCGACGATAAGCGTCGCTCGTTGAATGTGCTGGGTCATCGGATGATCGACAAACTGCGCTCTCAGCGCCTGTTCGAGATACCAATTCCAGTCGTAACCCTGATCACCCCCCGCCGCGTGTTGCGCGAGCAATGTGCCACCCTCCTCAACATACGCCTTGAGCGCCTGCCGCTGGTCCATGGTCCAGACCGTGCCGCTCTTGTGGTTCAACAACACCAGACGAAAACGTTGCAGATTTTCAGGCGTGAACACGGCAGCATTCTCGGTATGAAAAAACTGCCAGCCGTTTTGCGTTGCCAATTCATCTAACATCTTAATCGACGCAGCAATGCTGTCGTGATGTCTGTAGCCGTTAGTTTTGGAAAAACTAAGAATCGGTACGGCACCCAAATCAGCGGGCAGTGGCTCGGTACTTTGATCGAAAACCGGCGCACGGAACAGTTGCGGCTGCTGCCATGCCAAGCGTAAGTAAAGTCGATATTGATACGCCATCACGACGCCTACTAACAATACCGCCAGCAAACCGTAACCTATCCACTTGCGCCGACCCATTAAATGGCACCCGCACGCAATTGCTCGACGGCGTAATCTACCGCGCGGGCTGTTAACGCCATATAGGTCAGAGACGGATTAACGCATGAAGCCGAAGTCATACAGGCACCGTCTGTGACAAATAGATTCGCGGCCGCATGGGCCTGATTAAACGCGTTCAATACTGCCGTGTTGGGATCATGCCCCATGCGCGCTGTGCCCATTTCGTGGATCGCCGCACCACCGATCATCGGCGCGCTGTATTGTTCGATGGTGGTCGCTCCAGCCGCCTCCAGCATTGCCACCGCCTGCTCGACAAGATCATGACGATGACGCCGTTCGTTTTCACCAAACTCAAAACGAAACGTCACCTGCGGGATGCCGAATCGATCTTTCTTGCGTTTGTGCAAGCGCATGGTGTTGTGAGCATAAGGCAAAATCTCACCAAAGCCGCCCAGCGACATAAACCAAGGTCCCGGGGTGCGCAGACTGGTTTTAAACTCGGCTCCAAAACCGGGAGTACGCTTCACCATCTCGTTCCAACCAACCCGTTGAGCGCCGCCCTGATAACCATAACCACGGGTAAAACCCAAACCATCGTCACCATCAACATTTCTGAATCTCGGAATATAGATACCGTTAGGCCGATAGCCATAGGGGTAATACTCTTCAAAACCCGGAATAACACCACGCGCGCCGGCACGATAGGTATGGTCCATCATGTAACGACCTAAGGCATCGCTGCCGTTGGCGAAGCTGCGGCCATTCTCGCCACCGCGCGAATTTAACAAAATCTGCGTCGACCCGATCGTCGATGCACATAAAAAAATCAACTTGGCACCGAGCCGACTGCGAGCGCCAGTTTGCGTATCGACAACATGCACAGCGCTGACCCGTTGTGTCGCAGCGTTATATTCGAGACGCTCCACCAGCGCATTGGCACGCAACGAAAAGTTACCAGTGGCTTGCGCTGCGGGTAGGGTGCTACTGAGCGAACTAAAATAAGAACCTGCAGAACAACCCCTGTGACAGGGTCCGCAATAGTGACACGGCGCGCGTCCCGGCAATGGTTCGGTCAATGTGGCAGTGCGCCCAATGGTCATGACCCGATCCGGAAATTTCTCAGAGATTTTTTTCGCGACATAGTCTTCGACAACGTTCATCTGCATCGGCTTTTGAAATTCACCATCGGGTAACTGTGGTAGCCCCAGGTTCTGCCCGCTAACCCCAATAAACTTCTCGACATGCGCATACCAGGGCGCAATGTCGGCGTAGCGGATAGGCCAATCAATGCCGATACCCTCGAGCTTGTTCGCGGCGAAATCTAAATCACTCCAACGGTAGCTTTGCCGCGCCCACAACAAAGAGCGGCCACCCACAACATCCGCCCGTAACCAATGAAAGGGGTTATCTGGGTCGTAGTCGTAAGGATTCTCTTGATCGTTATTCCAAAAGTGGCGCGTGGTTTCATCAAACGCATAAGATGTGGACTGCACCGGATACTCTTGGTCATAGAGTTCTCGCGGACGCAATCCCATATTCGCACGTTGCCACGGTGGTTGGTGCTCGCCAACGTAGTCGACACCATGGGTCAGAGGCTTACCGCGTTCCAGCATCAACACGTTCAGGCCCTTTTCAGCCAATTCCTTAGCCGCCCAACCTCCGCTGATGCCAGAGCCGACAACGATGGCATCGGTCTGCGCCATAGGTGTTAACTCGACCACTGCTTGCCCACTCGACGCAATTTGTAATAACCGTCGTAACGGCCCGGCATAGGTACGTATTCGCGCTCTTGCTTGGTGCCTATCTCAGTGGCGTAGTAGCCTACGACGGTAAGTTCTTTCAATCGGGCGAAGACCTTACTGTCTAAAAGATCTGCCGTACGCGCATTTGCTGAGGCGTCCGCTGCCTCCATTTGCGTGAGCAACGCCACCTGATCGACTTCAGCAAGATCAACGAAGTCCGCATTGAATTGATTTCGAGCCGCTTTTTGCAAACCATCAAGCCCTGCCAGCAACTCCTTAAGCTCCGAGGGTTGCAGCCACACGTTGGTAACGTAATCCATAAACTCGCCGACGCCCACTGCCAAAGCACTGGGCGTGTCGGTTGCAGGCATAATCAGATCCGCACAGCGATGTGCAATCGCCCGCTGCTCCAAATTCCAGCGCGGCGCCCCTGCGCGCCGTTGCGCTAACGGCACCTGCGCAGCGCGTTGGCACCCTGGGCTGATCGCGGCGCCCAATACAATCGCAATCCCCTTCAATAAATCCCGGCGATCGATATCACTAAGTCCCAGGTCTTCAGGCGTCGACATGCTGATCTCTTCTTTCAACCAACCAAAGAATCGCGAACACTGGAATCAAACATAGCGGGATAACCGCAACAATCTGAAAAGACTGGGTCGATGCGATACGCAGAACCTCGGCCAAAGCGTCGCCCTCCAGTTCAGCGAATTGCGTCACGCCGCCCGCTGCGGCCAACTTCGCCTGGTCAAAAACTCGACCCATAACTGGCAACAAGAATTGCGTCGCCAGCCCGCCGGCAAAGCCCATCAATCCGATCATCAAAGCACCCCCTGCAGGGTAGCGCTCGGCCACCGCGCCGATCATGGTCGGGTAAAAGTAACAAATGCCGAGCGCCCATAACGTCGCCGCGGCAAAAGCCGCTAAGGGGGAGTTTGCTACGGCCAGAAAATACAGACCTGGGGCAGCCAGAGCACAGCCAATAGTCAGCAGTCCGGGACTGGACAGCCGATTAACCAGCGGGCCGGCAAAATGCCGGCCGACAAAAATTAGCACGTTGATGTAGATCAGGACCCAAATTCCCGACATACCAACAACATTTGTTAACGTCACATTGACCCACTGACTGGGCGCCAGCTCCGCGGTCACGGTACCCATCATGCAGACAAACCAAATCCAAAAGCCTGGAGACCAGATCAGTTGTTCGAACATATCTTTATATGAAAGCCCCATTGCCACGCGTTCGGTAACAGGAAACTCCGCACGCTGCACCATCAAAACTAAGACCACGGCCGGTAACATCAACACCCCTAAATTAGCCTGCCAAGGCAAACCTGCCATGGCTATTAAAATACCGATCAGGCCACCTATAACGATGCCCGCTGGCCACCAAGCGTGCAAAATATTCAGTCGGTGAGTTTTTTCTTCAGGGTAGGCGGCGGCAACAAGGGGGTTGGTCGCCGCTTCTACAGCGCCCCAACCGAGGCCGGTCAGCAGCAAACCAAGGTAGACAACCCAGTAAGCTGCCACGGTAGGCGCCATGAGCGATGCCCCGACCACCATAGCGCTGCCGAAAAAATACCCAAAGGCGGAAAACAGCAGCATGCGCCGCATGCCGATGAGATCTACCAACGCAGCACCAAATAACAATGTCAGCGCGAAACCAATAAACGTGGCGGCCAAAACCTCGGCCGCCATGGTCGCCGACCGCGCCAGATCCAACTCATTAAAGAGGTCACCCTGCAGATCACCGACGATCGAGGTGCGAACGGCAAAGCCAAGGCCGATCATAAAGATCGCAAGATTAGAAAGAATAAAAAGCAGCCGCTTGTTTACCCCCGACTGCGCATTGTCGCTTTTCATAGCCCCCTCCCTTATCTACATTATTGATGGCTTCTGCACCGAGGGGAATAGCTGATTGTGCAATTGCGCTTGGACAGCGGCGAGCGTCAATCGACACGCAAAAACAACCAGCGTGTCCATACCGATTGCAACAGCGGGTCCAGCCAACGGTAGAGACGACCCGACACGTAAACCAGCCGACCCTTCTCCACCGCACGCAATCCTTCCCGCACCACGGTGCCGGCGCTGTACCAAATCAAGCTAGGCGTCGATCGCTTCAGTTCGTCCAGACCCGCTGTCGCGTGGAAATCGGTATGGGTAAAGCCGGGGCAGAGCGCAGTTACGTGAACACCGCGAGCTCTAACCGACAAGCCCAGTGCTTCCGATAGCGCAATGAGATAAGTTTTAGTTGGCCCATAGTGACAACTGTTTGCCGCAGCCATACGCCCCGACACCGAGGAAACATTGATCACACGGCCAAAACCGCGCTCAACCATTGCTGGGATGAAGCGGTAACAAAGCTCCGCGACACTGGTCTGCATCAACCGCAAATACGCGAGGTGATCCGCCCAGGGCTGATGTCCAAAAAAGTCCGGACCCGCAGCGCCGGCATTATTGACTAAATAATCCACCTGCCAACCGTGGTCGCGAACAACCGTATAAATATGCTCCGGCGCTTCGGCTCGACTCAAATCTGCCTCAATGCAGAGGACCTCAACACCCCTAAATTGTTCCCGAAAGTGCGCGGCGCTGTCCTGAAGTCGGTCGACGCGCCTCGCGACCAAAATCAAGTTGCAACCCGCAGCTGCCAACTGCCGAGCGAATTCTTTACCCAACCCCGCCGAGGCACCAGTAATCAGAGCAGTTAATCGATCGGTCATGCGTCCCTCCTGTTACCTTACCTACCCTACCCTAACTTACTCGACCGCAGACCATACCAAGGACTGATGGGAGACGCCGCCACGCCAAACAATAGCGGTTCGCTCACCACGAAAACGCGTGTAATCTGTCTATACCGTTAACTTGGAGCGTCCTTATGGGCTGGTTAAAAAAGATAATAGCTTCGGTAATCGTCGTGGGTTTGGGATTTTTCCTCACCACGCGTTTCACTGACGGGCCGATAGGGATTGTCACCGGCGGTGCATTCAGCAGCGGCGAAGTCGTCAGTAACGAACCCGACTGGCGCTTTCTAAAGGACTACAACACCGTAGAGTTCCAACTGCTTGAACCAGCTCGCTCGCGCACCAGTTGGATCGCTGAACACGATGGTCGGATTTTCATACCCAGTGGTTACATGCTGAGCACTGTGGGTAAAATTTGGAAACAATGGCCACTGCAGGCCGAGAAAGACGGCCGCGCAATTCTCAGGGTGGATAACAAACTTTATCCCCGCCAGCTTGTGCGCATAACAGACGACCCAATATTGCCCGCAGTCCTTGCAGAACTCAGCCGTAAATACGGCAACGGCAGCACGATGCCTGTAAGTGAGGTCAGTCGCGGGTCGCTTTGGGTGTTCGAACTTGTGCAGCGCTAAAAAACTACAGCGATCGGGAGAGAAGTAGATGGCTGACGAGCGCCAAGCATTTACCGGTTTACGCATTATCGACTTCACGCAAGTACTGGCAGGGCCGTTTGCAACACAGCAACTCGCGCAGCTGGGGGCCGATGTCATCAAAATCGAGCAACCGGGCAGCGGCGACATTACGCGAGGTTTAATGTCCACAGGCAGTGACGGCATGGCGCCATCGTTCTTAACCTGCAATCTTGGCAAGCGCGCCATAACTTTGGATTTAAAACATGCCAAGGCTAGCGAGGTCGTGCATCGATTAGTCGCAACGGCAGACGCCGTGGTCGAAAATTTCAAGCCGGGCACGATCGACCGCTTAGGCTTCGGCTATGAGGCGCTCAAGGCCATCAAGCCCGATCTGGTCTACGCTTCAATTTCCGGCTACGGTCAACGCGGGCCTAAATCTGAACTGCCCGCTTTTGACGGGGCCATCCAAGCGTCTTCTGGAATGATGAGCATCAGCGGACACCCCGAATCCGGTCCAACACGAACGGGGTACTTTTCAGTCGACATGAGCACGGCCCTGAACGCCGCGTTTGCGATTAGCGCAGCACTGTTTCGACGCCACCTCACCGGCGAAGGTCAGCG
>DEBN01000077.1:0-6574 GCA_002348825.1 Gammaproteobacteria bacterium UBA2955 | reverse complement strand
GTTAACGATACCCTGCCGGAACTCATGGGCAATCGATCGCCCACGAAATCGCCTACGGCTAATGTCTTTGCCTGTTCAGATGGTTTTGTGCAAATCGTCGCGCTGCGCGAACCTCACGTAAAAGGCCTGTTCTCGCTGCTGGGCGTCGCTGACCTATACGAGCGCTTCCCAGAGCCTGCGATTCGCATAGAGCATACGGACGCAATCAACGCGGCGATCAAACCGCTTTTAGCGGCGAAACCCAGCCAGCATTGGCTCGACGAACTCGGCCAGCTTGGTATCCCTTGTGCACCGATCCAAACGCTGGATCAGGTCGCCGCAGAGCCACAATTCGATCATCGTTTGATTTTCACCGACATCCAAAATCCGCGGGACGCTGGAAAACGATCTAAAGTCGTCAGCGCCGGTCACATCACCGAACCAGCGCCGCCCAAAGTACAGCGTGCCACGCCGAGACTGGGCCAAGACAACGACGACGTTTTAGCAGAGCTGGGCTACAGCACAGAGGAGATCGCTCAGATGCGCGCTGAAGGTTTGATCTGAAAACTGGCAACCCAGCCAATTCCGCGCAGCCTACGGCACGGGTACCGCAACCCGACCGTACAGGATCGTTCTGATAGTCGCTCCAGCAAAGAAATTTGGTTAACGGTTTTTACTCGCAACCGTCCTGGGCTATGATTCGCGCTGATTTTTTGGACACCCATTTATGAGCGATCTGCAGCATCACCGTCTTATCGTTTTAGGCTCAGGTCCCGCCGGATACACCGCTGCGCTGTATGCGGCTCGAGCCAATCTCAAACCCGTTTTGATTACGGGAGTAGAGGTCGGCGGCCAGCTCACGACCACCACCGAAGTGGAGAACTGGCCTGGAGGGCACGCAGAACTTCAAGGCCCCGAACTGATGATGCAGATGGCAGAGCACGTTGACCGCTTCGATGCAGCAATTATTAACGACCACATCCATACGACCGAACTCAAAGATGGCGGCCAACATACGCTTATCGGCGACCAAGCAACGTACACGTGTGACGCGCTTGTTATCGCCACTGGTGCATCTGCCAAATATCTGGGTTTGGACAGTGAAGAATCTTTTAAGGGTCGCGGCGTCAGCGCCTGCGCTACCTGTGACGGCTTCTTCTACCGCGGCCAAGTGGTCGCGGTCATCGGCGGCGGCAACACCGCTGTCGAGGAAGCGCTGTACTTATCGAACATTGCCAGCAAGGTTTATTTAGTGCACCGGCGTGACAGCTTACGTTCAGAAAAAATTCTGCAAGATCGCCTGTTCGCCAAGGACAATATCGAGCCGCTTTGGAATAACCAACTCGATGAGGTCCTCGGCGACAACACGGGTGTGACTGGGATGCGGATAAAAAGTAACGACGGCAGCACCCAAGAAATAGCTCTTGCCGGTGTTTTTATCGCTATTGGCCATTCGCCGAATACCGATATATTCGCGGGTCAGCTAGACATGCAGGGCGGCTACATTCGCATCCATAGTGGCACTGATGGCAACGCTACGGTGACCAGCAAACCCGGAGTTTTTGCGGCGGGCGACGTTGCCGACCACATCTACCGTCAAGCCATTACCAGTGCTGGCTTCGGCTGCATGGCGGCGCTTGACGCAGAGCGTTATTTGGAAAGCGGCGCGTAAAATAGAAACAGGCTTAATGCAAGAGTGCCTTTACAGCCGTCGAGGACCTAACAGGTTAGGCGCTACGGAGAGCTGATATCGAATAGATTTTTCGTCAACGACCTTCAAATTTTTTCAGGAAAAGAAATGCCGCGGCGATGAACCAATTAACGCGTTCGAAGTTCGATCGGACCTAACAATAGGTCTTTCTTCCCAATCCGTTGCAATGCCTCTACTTTGCCTACGCTGCTATCGATCCTTGGGTTTGCCCAAAGCCGCACTCGAGTCGTTGGGGATAGCTGCTCCTTTGAGACTCCAAAGCGGTGCGAGGCGAAGGCCATAACTTGTCGCATAGGCACCAAACCAACCACGTCGTCAGTTTTGTCATAGAACTTTAAGTACACGCCGCCCTCTGGGATCTCAGACAAGGCAGTTTCTATATTCCGGTGTATCTTTGACCCGCCTAATTTGACCGCCGCCTCCAAGCTTGGCGCCGAAGCTCGTAAGTTCAAAAGCATAGGTCTCGCGGAAATCTGAACGATCTTCGCGCCTGACTTAGTACCCTCAATCACTATTCCTTCGCGGGGCAAGACATCTCCAGATGACAAAGCCAACGACGAAAATACCCAAAGCACAAGTCCGATTCCAAGCCTAAGCACTGTTTTCATACTCTATTCCTATTGGAAATAATCCCAGTTTATTAGAAATTGCGAGCCCAAGCCTGAGTCTTCGTAAAGGTAATAAAGATCTGCTCCCCTATCCGCTAAGAGACGATCCCTCGTAGGCCAGTTTGGTGAATATTGCCATCCATCGGCAAATCTAATCGAAAGAGTGCTGTTACAGAAAGTGGTTCCCGTTTCCGTCCAATAGCCTTCATTTTCAGCGCACGAAAAAACACCAACTCGCGTAGAAAAAATGCCAAGGTAGACGTCGCCGTAGATATCTATAGCGTCAGTAGCTTTTATCAACGGATTGCTTCCAAGTTCGCGCACTCTGTAGGCAACACTTGTAAAACTACCCGGAGCTCCTTTTGGAACTTTTACGCGCTCGACGTATAGAGAGCCGTTCTCATCTTCAAGCTCTGCCCCGCTCAATTTTTTGGCAATACTGCTCTCCCACTCTTCGATCAAAATACCATCTAGGTACCAGTCAATCGCGAAAAGACTAGAAGGCAAATTTATTCTGTGTCCGACAAATAGATCTCCGTTGTCGTCCAGCTCCGCATAGATCGAATTTAACCCCTGCTTTTGAAGGATGGAAAGTGCGAAAGCTTCTGCTCCAACGACATCAAAACTAGTATGGCTATAGCCGGTCCGATTGCTATCGAAATCGAGTAACTCGTTGTATGCGCTGTAGTCGCCGTTCATTATCGAGTTGTAGCTGGAACGGAAACAATATTTGTCATGAAAATAGCAACCAGCCCAATAGCCAACCGCTGAATTGCTTTTGTCGTCCGTAGTATCTTTGCCGGGAATTGACTCAATATCATCGTAGAGATGTTTCCACTTAACGCTATACGGATCCTCTTGCGCTGTGATATCCGCGTTATAGGCGTCCATCCTCTCTATGCCATCGGACATGTCTATCAACTTCTTCCCTGAGGCATCTTCTAGTAAGAAATCGCTAGTGTAATGATCACCCAAATATTGAAATGCATGCCCAAACTCGTGCTTCAGCGTTTTCAGCATTCTGTTTGGCCCGCCAAAGCTACCGTTGGATTCCCCCAACAGCGGCTGGATGTTGACATCACCGAAGTTCACGCCGCGCCCTTCTAGTCCGGTGATGATTGATACGGTGTTCACCTCGACATCTTCGAGAATGACGTTGGCCGCCAGGAATTCAGAAACTGAATCGGCTGCGTCCTCCACACAGTAGGTCTCCGGCGAATCTTCGTAGCATCCAGTTTCGACGATCACTCCCGAATCCACCCCGAGTGGAAAATCGACTACGTATACGTTAAATAACGAATCAATTAAGCGTTGCCTGCGCGAGTCCTCGTCAGACAAGAACTCTTCGAAGTAGTAAGTCAGTCCTCCATAAGCAGCATCTCGAACGCTTCCAGGCGCAAGGTCATGAAGAATCAAAACGTAATTAAAACCGCGACCAAAGTCCGCTGGGTTGCCCAGCAAGACATTGACTCTTGGGCCATCGCTTGGTTCCGAAAGCGTCTCAGCTAGCCAGATAACTCGTTGTGATGACGCTTCCTCTCCACCATCAGTAACCATTATCTGAATAGGCTGCCTTCCCGAAAAGAAATCCTGTCCCAGATTTAATTCAATCGACTCGGTAGTTAACACCATCGGGACTTGTTGGCCATTCAAAAAAGCTGTGAAGGTCAGATCAGAGATGTCGTTATCGGAATCCGAAACTGAATAGGGAATCTTTATAAGCCCCTGCGAAACAAAAATCGGCAGATTGTCTGAAACGTAACCCTCTGGGTTCTCTATCGATATTTGTGGTGGATCATTAACACCGCTCACGGTTATAGAAACAATAGACGTAGCCCTCTGATTTTCTGCAGTTGCGGTAATCTGAAAAACGTCGGAACCAAAGAAATCACTGTCGGGCGTATAAGTTGCAAGATTGTCGGTGACGACTACAGAACCATTCTGTGGATTAGTCGTGAGCCTATAAACAATCGTGGACAGCGGCGCTCTGCTGGTTGTCGCAAGATCAATTTCAATCTCTGCAATCTCGTCTTCGCTAATAGAAACAGCTTGGTTTTCGTAGTCGATAATCAATTCGTCGACAAGTTTTAAGTCCACCGTCTTCGATACGGTAGCATTTGCATTGCTGCAAGATATGGTGAACGAAAAGTCCCCAGAAATGTCCGTTGGAACAGACTCTGTTCCGCTACTCGCCCTGCTTCCCGACCAGTCACCCGAAGCCGTGCATGACCCCCCCGTAGAACTACTCCATGATAGTTCGACCGAATCATTTACATACGTTTCAGCCACAGTAATAGAAAAGCTTACATTCATCTGAGAAGCCGGAGCCGAGGAATTTCCTGATCCTCCGGACCCTCCGCCACAGCCTCCGAGCATAAGCAAAACGACAATGGCAAAAACGCATCTGAGAATACAAACCACGCTATCACTCGAACAAAATGGCCACACCATAGTTGGAACCCACATCGCCCTTACAAAAGGACTCTTCTCTTTCGCCCTGCGTGGATTGCTTCGATACGCAAATTATCATTCGCAGGACGCCAAGAAGCCACCAACCGTTTTTTTCTACCTGCATTAAAGTGCGTTTGGGCAGGCTGAGTCGTGCACCTAGACAATGGGCACCTCACAAAACTGATCCGTCGAAATAACTTGGCTGACATAGCGATTGCGATTTGCACCAGCACACCAACTGGGCATGACCATGGAATACAAACCGCTGCCGCCCGCCATTAGCACCAAAATGTCTTCAGGCCGATCAAAACACCGATATTCTTCGCCATGGAACCGCTCCGCAAATCCATGCGCGAAGTAGGCGAGCCGCTCTTTCGAGTAATGAGTGTTCTGCCACAGCCCCAGCTGAATGTCACCGCGCGACATGTCGGCTCGCGCCAAAATCTCTGCGTGTTCAGGATTAAGTACCACCACCGCGCCACCGCCCGTGAGCACAGCGTTATTTGTGGCCATATTCGCCAGCCCTATACCCAATACCTGTAACAACTTGAAAGCATCTTCGGGGTCGTCCGCATCGCCGCTATAGATCACCGAATGCGGTGCTTCCGCACCAATGACCGTGACAACACTGTCATCTGGCTTATACCCAAGATCCTGATGCATTGGCGGCAAGGGTGAGTTTTCTTCATCTTCCGCCAAGCAATAGGTAAATTTCCCTGGATGCCCCAACAGCGCCATATCGGATTCACCGGGACGCGCACCACCAATATTCAACATACACAGACGCAGCGCGCGACCAATGCTGGCATTCGCGCGATGACCCGGCCCCAAGGCGCCAAAGCCAGAAGCAATGGGCCCACAGTTATGCCGCGCCGGACCGTTAACGATAACGAGTGGCGCCGTACAGTGCGTGGTGGACTGCATCTCAGTGAGGTCAAACTCCGGTTGCAGCACCGCCTGCACGGCAGCCAATACCACCGGCATATGATCCGGTAAACATCCGGCCATGCACGCCGCTACCGCGACTTTTTCGACCGTGGCAGCGCCATTGCCAGGCCCCATTTCTCCCAGCAGTACATCGGCGTCGAGCCCGGTGGCTAAGAGCAGTCGCGCGACTCTGTCCGGCGTTGGAATGACCACCGGCAGACCATCCGTTAAGCCCTTACTGTGTAGCAGCTCCAGCGCTTGAGACTCATCTTCGGCCTGTAAACGGTCAGTCACGTAACCAGCTCCGAATCAATGTCGGGACGATTTGCTCGGCAACCACCCGCAGATTCTCTGCGCCCGTGCCCGCGAGCGGATGCGGCAACTGCACCCGCGGGATATCTGGCATACCCAGTGACTTCGCGACAAAATCCCCTTGGGGCCAAAAGTCCTCGGTGACGAGTGCGACAGCGGGTATACCCAATCGAGCCAGATTGATGCCGTCACGCACGGTGCCGGACGTACAACTGCCTCAGTGGCCATAGGCCGCCACCACGGCGTGACAGGTATCTCGCACGTCTTGCAGCATCGATTCGGATGCGGGAATCGAGGCATTGCCTTTATTCCAACCTTTAAGGATTACCGAAGGATAGCGAGCCTTTATCGCATCCCCAATAAAACTTAGAAAACGCTCAGAATCCGCGAAGCCATTCGCAAGTAAACCAATTATCGGCTTTGTTTCGACGCCTCCCGCAATATCAAATTTGAGCTCGTAAGGATCAGCAGCCTGCGCTGCCACCCCAGTAGGATCGTGAAATTCAATCATTATTAGGCTCCCGTTGCCGCATGCCATTGTTATAGAAAACTCCAGCTTCGTGAAGAGCTACAGCGAAATTACCGC
>DEBN01000016.1 GCA_002348825.1 Gammaproteobacteria bacterium UBA2955 | reverse complement strand
GTAGCGGCTAGCGTTAAAACACGGGTAAGCACATAATCTACCTCCTACGCAGAGGACAGACTATGACTGACGAACAAGCTATAGCGAAGACAATTCAGACCTACTTCGATTCGATGTTTCTATCGGATGGAGATAAGGTGCACCAAGCGTTCCATCCTAATGCCAAAATTACGGGCTACATGGGGACAAATCTGCTTGAACAAACCGTCGACGAATTCGCTAGCTTCGTTGGCGATCAGTCTCCGTCAGCAAAAGACAAGGGCGAGTCGCCTCTTCTGGAGACCTTGTACGTGGATATTTCCGGAAATACCGCCGTGGCCAAGGTGCGCGACGGGTATCTAGGCATGGTTTTCGTGGACACGCTGTCGCTGTTGCAGCTGGACGGCCAATGGGTCATCTATAACAAGCTGTTCTACGTGGAGCGCTGAGTACGAACTGCTTAAAGATGGTTCAGTGATCGTGGTGATTCGCCATACTTAATAACACCATATGCGGCACTGTCAGCGCCGCTAAAGCGATAAACGTGTAGCGCAGGGTGGTCTGGTTAATGGCCTCTACCGCGGAACCACTATTCGCTGTATTTATCCAAACCGCCCCCGCGATAGCTGCGATCACCAGACAACTAAGCAGAGTAGTTACTCCGAAGCCTTGCTGATCGAGGACATTCCGCCAGCGGGTTAAATGCGTAGGACCATGAAGCAAGGCGAAATAACACGTAAAACCCATCAGTGCGCCAGCGACTCCACACACCGACCCGTAGACACCAAGCAAAAATGCCGGCACCCAACGAGACGGCGCCATCCACACATGAATTACGGCAGCGATAAAACCCACTGCGCCTAGAAGGCTAATCAGCACCTGTGCGACAGAGTCCTCGGTAAGTACTGCAAACAATAACTGTACATCTGCAGCTGCCACCAGCGCAGGCAGACCCACAATCGCCCCGCCCCAACTGGCCTTATGCCCCCATGATGTGTTTGGTAAATCAGAGTCGCCAAAGTGATAGGCGGAGTATGCTAGGAAGGCGGCCAGTAAAGCCTGTGGGGCGATAAGCCAGAGCGCAATAACAAGGCCCACGAGGGCGATATACAGCGAAACCATGGCGCCTAATCGCCGACGCTCGTATTGTGCTCGCATGATGACCCAGTCGTATGCGCCATGGGGCAGACCCGCAACCAAAATAACCACACTGCACAACGACCACATAAATGTAGTGTGCTCAGCTGCCCAAATCGCCAGACACAGCGCCACCGCAGAACCCAGCAGAAACATAAAATAGGGCCTAACGCTGGAATACATAGCGTATCGCCTCGCGCATCATGACAGCCTTTGGCATCGCCCAGATCACACGTAGATAATCGGAAAACTTTGCACTATCGCTAAGAAACCGCACCAAAGCGACTGGTTGTACCTGCTGGAACAATCGAAAAAAAACGGCCGGTGCCAGGGCCGTTTGATGCTCCAGAAAAGACAAAAATACGGAGTCAAACCAACCTGTAACCCTGCTTCTTGCACGCGGCGGCGGAGTGCCGTCGGCCGGCGCCGACAACCACTCCGCGAACTGCAAGGCTTGATGTTGGGCTTGGGGATAACAATATCCGGTTGACGGCTTAACTGTGTCTGCGTGCAGGCCAAGCCTTAAAACGTTAGGTGTCTGTTCCCCAGCCGAGGCGACGCGACGTTTAGCCATGGGCAACACCCCACGCTCGCGGTGGCAAATGCGCCAATCCGACAAGTCAAAGCGTTCGCGCAAATAATCGCCTAACTCCTGCTGATACCGCGCCACGTCAAAAGCGTGGTGGGAGAAATGAGTGGTCTCAACCAAAGCACTGCGCGCACTGAATGGCAGCACATAGAAGAAGTGAACGTCGTTCTCGCCACCGGCCCTAAAATCCATCAGGGTGACGGTGCTTGGGTCGAATACATCTTTGTCGGTCTCGATTTCCCACCCGTAAAAATGCTGCAACAAGGTACCTTGGGGAATCGGTCGCGGTCGTGTGTCGATCACTCGAGCGGCCCGCACCTGCCCATGGTCGGTGTCTATACACACCTGTTGTCGATCTGAGCGTATGTCTCCAGCACTGACACCGAGCTTGAGGCCTACGCTATTGGAACGCGCCAATCGCGCGGCAGCGAGTTCGTAATAGCGGCTGCTATCAACCCGCACATACGGCGTTTCAGGACACGAACTCGTCCATGCTCGTCCCTCCGAACGCACCTCCCAGCGCGACCACGAGTGGGTGATTGCGGGATCAAAAAGACCGGCGTTGCTGCGCCAGTAGCACCAGGTTTTATCCCGCTGGTAGCTTTCGCGCGGCTCCAGTACCACAGCCCTGGTCATTCGCCGTATTGCCAGGTTGTTACGTTGGTCTATTTGGCACGCTAACGCTAAACCGCTCATACCACCCCCAACAATCGCCACATCGACAGTTGCGAGGGGCCCAGCTTCGCTCATTACGCTAGCCTATAAGCCTTATGCGCTGAAGCGCTGCGTGTCCAATGCCTTATGCAACCGCGGTCGATGCTCTGCCGTTTGCAAGAGCAGCGTGCTGGACCCTTCGGTAATGCGCTGGCCTAACAATTGACCTATCAGTCGGCACTTCGTCGTTTTCGCCACCACAGTCCGCCGCTGCCAATACTGTTCTGGCTGAGCGACTACTTTGTCACCAATGGCCCTGTAGAGTCGCGCGGCAACCTTGATCGCCTGACGTACCGCGACTGGCAGGAATCCATAGCCCTGTTGTGCACTGGCATAATATTCGTCGGCAATACCCAACAACCTCACGGCTGCTTGGTAAGCGGCAGCCCGCTGCTGGACGTCACTGGCGACAATCCCCGCGGCAGTCACCTGCCCTTGCAGCATATCTGCCGGCAGGTATACGCGTTCGCGCTCAGCATCTTCTAGGATGTCGCGACAGATGTTCGTCATCTGCATAGCTACCCCTAAATCGACAGCAAACGGGTAAGCCCGCGGATTCTTTACGCCAAACAAATGGCACATCATCAGTCCGACGGTGGAGGCGACGCCGTAACAAAACCGCACCAGCTCATCTTGGGTTTGCAGATGCCGCGGCCATTGATCGGCGATCAGCGCATCGATGAAATCGATGACTAGGTTTGCCGGTATGCCAAACACCTGCTGCAACACCAGCAAATCCGCCATTATCGCATCGTCACTCGCACCCCGAATAAAGTCTTCGCGCAGCTTCACGAGCTTTTCGTTGTTGCAACCAGCTGGCGCCGCATCGGCTAGGTCGTCCATATATCGGCAAAAATAATATAAACGCGCCACGGCATCGTAGCGCGCCCTCGGCAGGAATCGGGCGGCCAACGCAAAGGTCTTGGCATTGGCTTTAAATACCATTTCAGGCTTTTGTGATTTGAGGTTCATGCAATAGCCTCCTGAAGTTCTGGAAAGTCCTCCATCAGCAATTGCTCAACCACCTTGGCAGAACTGAGGACGCCAGGCACACCGGCGCCTGGGTGAGTGCCCGCGCCGACCAGATAGAGATTTTTGACGTCTTCGGAGCGGTTGTGAAATCGGAAATAAGCGGATTGGGTAAAGATCGGTGCGATCGAAAAGCCCGCACCCCAGCGCGACGCGTAATCCGCGTCAAATTGGGTAGGATCAAGATCAAAGCACACGTCCATGTGCTGCCGCAGATTCGGCAAAACCCGTTGTTCTAATATGTCTATGACACGTTCGCGCACTTGATCCCGCACGGCCAACCAGTCATGTCGCTGCAAGTTCGGCACTGGAGCGAGTACATAGAAGGTATCTTTTCCGCTGGGCGCAAGCGTAGGGTCCGTGGCGGTCGGGCGATGCAGATATAAGCTCAAATCGTCACCAGCGGGCTCACCAGCGAAGATCCGCTGCAACAGCTCTTGATACTGTTCTCCGAAAACTATGGTGTGATGCTCTACATCATCGTACTTACAGCGGGTACCGAAATACATAACGTATAAGCCCATTGAATATTTGAGCGCATCAATACGCCGGTCTGTCCAACGTTTGCGCTCCGCTTGCGGCACCAGCGACCGATACATTTGCGCGGGGTCTCCGTTGCAGATCACCAGTTCCGCGGCCATCTTGTCGCCACTCGCAAGCTCCACTCCGGTCACCCGTCCATGCTCAGTACATATGCGCCGCACATCTTGATTGAGCATGACTTTGATCCCGACCTCATCCATAAGACGGCCCATGGCGGCTACCAGCGCGCCAGTGCCGCCGCGAGGGAAATGCACACCCCAGCGCCGCTCAAGATAGTGTATTAACGAATAAATGCTGGTGGTATTAAACGGATTGCCGCCGACTAACAATGGCTGAATACTAAAGGCGCGACGTAACCGGTCATCCTTCAGATAGCGCTTGGTGAACTGCCATACCGTGCGGTAGCACCCAAGCCGGATCAGCGCCGGCACCTGTTTAATCATGAACCAAAGGCGATTAAAGGGGACGTGCGCTAATTCGCTGAAACCAACATCAAATATTTTTTTAGAGTGCGATAGAAGTTTTCTGTAACCATCAACATCGTCAGGGCTGAGACGCTCTATTTCCTTCAAAGTGTCCTCTACGGAACCCCCGTAATCCAGCCTCGACCCGTCATTAAATTCGTAGCGATACCAGGGCGAAACGGGCAGCATTTCTGCATATTCCGGCAATTGTCGATCAAACAATTCAAACAATTCTTCGAACAGAAAAGGTGCCGTGATTACTGTTGGCCCGGCATCAAACCTATGGCCATCGCGCTCGAAAGTACGGGCACGCCCCCCAAGCTGATCCAATCGTTCTATAAGTGTGACCTCAAAGCCCAACTTGCGCGCGCGCAGTGCTGAGGCTATGCCACCAAACCCGCTGCCAACCACCACTACATGCGTCGCCATCAGTTATTTGCAGTCGCAAGCAACGGGGCTGGATTGACAGTAGCCAAGCGCGTCGGCAGCGGCTCGCTGGGCAGCGGCGATGCTATGTACTCAACGATGAATTGACGTATGACGCGTTCCACTGGCATCGGCAACCAAGAGGCATCACGGCGCGCTGAATCAGCTGCGTTTTCAACCCATATACAGCAGCGCTGGTGGGCGAGTTGGCGCAGACGCGGCTGATTGACCAAGTGGGCAAATATGTTTTTTGCCTCGCTAAGTTGTTTCGCTGCAACCACCGGAGCCGTGACCACTCGATCCACTACATCCTCGTGCTGAGCGTAGGATGCAGCGTTCTGCAGCGGCTGAAGGTCGTTTAAAATCTGATACGCCAAGCCTAATTGCTCGCCACAGCGCTGCGCTGCGTCCACAGTCCGCGTATCACACCCTGCCAATACAGCCGCAAATTGCAATGGTAGCGCAAGCAGCGAGCCGGTCTTGTGACGGGCAATCGTTTGATATTGTGTAAGCAGCGCATCGCTATCTGTGTGGAGATTTAACTGTTGCAATTGTCCAGAACTGGCGCGACTCACCGCCGCAGCCATCGCTTGTACTAAACCGGGAAGCGTCTCGTGACGACAACCGCTGGCGCCCAAACAACGAAAAGCGGCAGCGATCAGGTGATCACCCAGAAGCAATGCCGTGTTGCTGCCATATTTCTTCCACACGGTCGCTTGGCCGCGACGAGTGGATGTTCGGTCTTGTATGTCGTCATGCACCACCGACGCTTCATGAATAAGCTCTGCGGCGGCGGCCACATTGATCAGCGCTTCGGGGTGTTCAAAATTCTTAGCAGCGGCAAGCGTGAGCTTTGCTCGGGAGCGTTTGCCACATCGGGATAAGTGATGTTGAGCCGCGTGTTGGATAGCGCCTGAGTCATTACCAAATTTACGAATCACCGCTTCCAGTTGAGCGTTGGCGCTATTGCTCATGGCCGGTTCCTCCTGGCGAATGGTCTATTGAATTGTGATCGTTCTCTGTCGACTAGTGAAAGCGCTGGCGGACGCCGCCGGGGCGGCGTCCGCTGGCGCTAAAGTTCAGCGAACTAAGCCGTCGACTTTGAAGACGACGTCGCTGCTACCCAAATCACTACACCAAACGCGATCTTGTTAACAAAATCGGCGAGGTTGTAGATGACATTGAGAGCGCCAGCTCCCATTGCAGGCTCAGCAATGTATCCGATCGGGTAAATAGCCCACCCAATAGATACAATCAGACGAAGAGCATTGAAGGCGGTTTTACTTGCCTCGGTGCCCTGAGCTGCACTTATCTGGCTTGCTTCTCCGGCAAAGATTTCATAGAGGATATATAGCCATCCAGCCATACCAACAGCAAATCCTAGCCAGTAATTCATTAGGCCAGCTTCACCCAAGAATCCAAAGATCAACATCACTAGTGAGGCAATCATCAGCTTCCAGAACAAGGCAGCTCGAACTATGGCAATTGCAGCCAGAATCAAATAGAACTCAACGATCTGCAAAGGCACCGTTAACAGCCAGTCGACGTAACGGAATACAATTGGGCTTTGCTGCGTTTCTATCCACACCCCTCGCATGTAGAAGTAATGGATCGCCGCGATACCAGTAACCAATGCCGCAACAGTGAGTGAGGTTTTCCACTTGCCTTCAGCGCGGTCACGCTCGACAGTGAAAAAGTACGTAGCTGCGACCATCGCCGCAGATATGATCCAGAAAGTAACACCAACCAAGTCGGTCATGTCTAACATTTCCATCTCCCTTCGGTTTGTTCAAACGCCAAATGCCCCGCGTCCTATGCTCAGTTTAGGTGCGCGATTTCTGACTCCCGAAGGATTGGCAGACGTCGCGTTACCGCCCTTGTCATAAGCACTTTTCGTTTGAATTGTCGTATAAAGTAGCCGCCCCTCAAGACAGCAGCGGGGTTTCCGTCCCTTGCCGAGTTTCCGATTGGGTAGCATCGCCAATACCCAATGCGACTACTCTCTGCCTTCGATCTTCTGCCTCTCAACAGTGATCCCCTTTCCGGTCTGCGCGTGCGGTTGGCGATAGTCCGCACTTAGTAGTGCGAAAACGCGCTGACCAACGCGATTAACTTATGTCTAAATAGATGAAAGTTAGGTGAAAGTTAGGTGGTTAATAACTCTCCCGTTTAGTCGGCTAGACCCCTTAATCACCCATAAAAACCCGACCTTAGGCCTCTTTAAGATCGCAACTAACTGATAAGTATATACTTTTCTAATATATAAGAATTTCTGGTGCGTTCACGCAGCATCGCGCTTCGAAAAAAGGTATTGCGAATAATTCTCATTGCCAAAAACAAGGACTAGAAATTCGTTTTCAAATAGAGGATGTTTGACCCCAGAAGGGAGGAAGACATGGATCTGTACGACGCGATGAGCACCCTGCGCGCGGTGCGAAGACTGCGACCCGACCCCATCGCCGAAGATGTGATGCAGCGCATTTTCAGCGCAGCGACCTGGGCACCAACCGGCGGCAACACCCAACCTTGGCGGCTGATTGCCGTTACCGACCAAGCGAAAAAACAAGCGCTTCAGAACCTTTACAAACCACACTGGGACGCCTATGTCCCGGGCTATGAGGCGCGCCTCGAGAGCATGCCAGAAGACGCCAAGCCATCCAGCATCAAAGCACTGGATGCGGGCAATTACTTGGCCGCGCACATGTACGAAACACCTTTGATCGCCGTGTTTTGCTTTAACCCGAAGCTAATGACGATAACGGACAGCGCACTGGAAAGACCGAGCGTAGTCGGCGGCGGATCAGTTTATCCGGCGGTACAAAATTTCCTGCTCGCGTGCCGCAACGAGGGTTTGGGCTGCGTACTTACGACACTTCTTTGCTACGAGGAAAAGGCCGTTAAGGCGCTACTTAACTTGCCAGACGACTGGCATACCTGCGCTCATATACCAGTCGGCTACCCAGTCCTGGGCGGGCACGGCAAAATCCGCCGTCGCCCCGTAGAAAAAATGGTGCGGTTTAACGAATGGTAAACCGTAATTGCAGCCAACAAGTTTTCGCGCCAGCGCGCTGGGGGTAACCCATGTCTTCGGATTCAATCAGAGAAGGTCAGACCGGCTATGTTCAGGCCCCAGAGCTGGATGGCCCTGTAATTTTGGACGTACCATCACCCACCGCAGATCTACAGCGGGGACTCGAAGACCTGAATAGCCACGGCTGTTGCATTTTGCTCAACGCACTGGACCCCAACCGTGTTGATGAAATAAGACAGCTGTTAGACCGGCAATATGCAGCCGAACAAGCCCTCGGCGCGCTCTGCCCAGACCGCGGCAACAGCAACAAACAGGTGTTGCCAAACATGGTAAACAAGGGCTCGCGGTTTTTGGACCTGATTGAAGATGCGACCACCGAGTCGATCGCCAGCTACCTACTCGGGAAAAATTGGTTGCTTTCCAGTCTTACCGCCCATCTGTTTATTGGCACCACAACCAAAGCCGAGCTCATCCACAGGGATCAGGGTCAAATACCCGCCTCGATCGAATTCCCCGCGCTCTGCAATCTGTTCTATCTATTAGATGACTTCACTCCACAACGCGGCAGTACCGTAGTCTTTCCAGGCAGCCATCGCTGGCCCTTAAGCTACCGCGTACATCCACCCAACCCGGAGTTAGGCCAGCAGATCAACGCACCCGCGGGCAGTCTATTTGTTTTCGACGGCAGGCTCTGGCATGGCACCGGCGCTAATCTAGAGGGCCACCCGCGCCGGGCTATATCCGTGTTTTGCTGCGCGCCCTGGGTGCGCCAACAAGAAAACGCCTGCGTTTCAACCGCTCGCGACATCTTCGAACAGGCCAGCCCAAAGCTGCGCGCTCGGTTGGGACTGAGAACCTATGGCACGCTTGGCAACATCAACGGCACACGGATCGAGCACCAAGGTGCTGCATTTGGCAGTACGGACGTAGAGTTCCCCGATGCGTTGATCGGCGAAAATGGTCAGCTCATACC
Source organism: Gammaproteobacteria bacterium UBA2955 (assembly GCA_002348825.1). GTDB lineage: Bacteria > Pseudomonadota > Gammaproteobacteria > Pseudomonadales > Azotimanducaceae > UBA4421. The sequence goes on along the minus strand of DEBN01000016.1, from coordinate 5,466 downwards.
TTTGCCCAGCGCACGGAGAACTTAGCTATTACGACGACCAGCTGAACACTTAGCGGCGGCAACATTACCAAACCGCGCTTAAGAATCTGGCTACCGAGGGGAAAAAGAGGGAAATAACGTGTCGGAAAAAAAGACTCTAGGGACCTATCAGATGGCGTCCTATGGCGCGCCATCTTTGCCGTTGTCGATGGTTGGCCTACCGCTGGCGGTCTATTTAACGCCAGTATATGCAGATTCCGCAGGTTTCGGTCTAAGCCTTGGATTTGTCGGTTTGGTGCTGGCGTTGTCTCGAGTATTCGACGGGGTAACCGATCCAGTTATCGGCTTTTTATCCGATCGCATGCGCACCCGCTGGGGACGCCGTAGACCATTCATTTTGATCGGCATGCCCATCTTTATGCTGGGGGTTTGGCTGCTGTGGATTCCCCCGATTGAATTCACCGAAGTCTCTATGCTCGGTATGACGTTTAACACCGGCTACCCGTATTTACTCGGGGTGCTGATCATTATGTACATCGGTGCGACCATAAAAGATGTTCCCTACTCGGCATGGGGCGCCGAGCTGGCTCAGGGCTATAACGAACGCACACTTATCATGAGTTGGAAGGAAGCCTTCACCGTATCTGGTTCGCTCATCGGCGCAATGACACCCGCAGTAATTGTGTTCTGGGGCTACACCAAACCAACGGACAATGTTTATTTCCTGACCATAGCCTTGGTCATCGTAATGCCTATTCTAATTTTCAACATGCTGGCTGTTGTGCCTGAACATCCGGTAAAGGAGAGTAACGACGGCCGCCTACCCTTACGGGAAAGTTTCAAGTATGTCTGGTCTAACGAGCCCTATCGCAAGCTCGTCATTATCTTTTTATTTTCCACAATCGGCTCCGCGATGACGAACTCGCTGAGTTTCTTTTTCGTAAAACACGTACTGCTGGCCGGCGATTTATACGGTTTCTATCTCGCCCCGTACTTCATCTCCCAAATCATAGCGATCCCTTTATGGTTCAAACTGTCCGCCAAAATCGGCAAGCACCGAGCCACCATGGTGGCGATCTTTTGGTACGCATTGTGGTCCTGCTTTATCCCTGTAATCGCGATTGCGCCGCAGGAGTGGTTTCAAGCTATGGAACTGAGCAAGTTGCTGTCGTTCTTACCTGACAGCTGGATGGTTGGACTGAACGCTCAATTTGAGGGCATTCCCACAGGAAAATTCGCCCTGTTTATTGGCGTTATGTGCCTAAAAGGTAGCGCTATCGGCGCGCTCAGCGCTCTCCCTTACGCCATGGCTGCGGACGTCATCGACCTCGACAGCGCTCAAACCGGCAAGCGCCAGGGTGGCGCTTACTTCAGCATCTGGTTGATGACTCGCAAGCTTGCCTATGGAGCAGGCTTAGTCGTGGGTACCACTGCAGCTACCATTGTTGGGTTCAACTCTTTGGCCGATCCAATCAACGATCCGAACAGCGCTTACTCGCTCATATGGCTGGCCTGCTTGTATTCGATCGTGCCCGCTATCTTTAAGTTTGTCGCGGTGCCAATGCTTTGGAACTACTCTTTGACCGAGGAACGACTGGCGGAAATTCAGGCGGAAATTGCCCACAAAGAACTGGAGCCCGGGACCAGCACAGCTTGAGGATAAACTTCTAAAGGGGAGGATTTGGCCCTTAGATCCGCGCCGCGGAGTTTTGCTTGCGTGCTCTCAACCCGTGATACGGTTGTTTGGCGACGCTAAAAATAATACTGGTACCGAAGCGACAACCGCCGATCTTCGATGAAACCATTTTCTGTGCTCGCGTCTTTGCCGAAATACAAAAAGTACTTGGCGGAACGAACTCGCTTGGAAACTACCACTTCATAGCGATTGCGGCTGATGTCGTCGTCCATAGCAACGCCATCCAGATGCCCTGCACCGCCGTGATAGATGTAATAAGTACCTGACAAGGTAAGCGACGGATCAATATGATGCATCGTGGTGAACTGCATAGAGTAGAGCGGATCTTGTTCATAGGTTTGATGGGTCAGGCGATAATCTTCATTTTTCCCAGAGAACATAACGTTGGCCGTGGTCATTACGTCCCAGTCTCTCGCCAATCTGGTGTGATAGCCCAGCTGAAAACCGCCGGCAAACCGATTCTGACCTAAGTTTACTGCTCGATTGCTGTCATAGTCTCCAGTCGGCGCGATCACAAAGGTACCCAGCACCGCATAACGGCCTTTTTCTTTATCCGCATACAGCCAGGTCACCAATGCGGCGGCGGAATCGGTAGCTCCAGTTACAACGCCTTGGCCGGCAATGGCGCCACCGGGTCGAGCCCTACCAACCGCTGAATTTAAGTAAAACCCTGCCAATCTATTTTTGATCATAAGACTGCGCGAGTATTGAACACCAAGGCTGTTGAGTGTCAGCTCCGAATCGGTGTTTAAGGCATCACCATCACTGTATTTTTCACCAAAGTTGACTGAATTCATTTCAAATCGAATGGCACTTTTCCCCGGAGGCGGTGCAATCGCCTGGCCCGGCGGAATATCTATGGCGAAACTCCATGCAGGCAGGCCCATCAATCCACATATCCACAATCGGCGCACGGTGGAGTTAATCATTACTGGTGTCTCCCTTTACTACTGCGAATAGACGCAGTGCACAATTACCAAAATCCCTAGTCGAAAAAACTTTAGTGGAGCATCAGGTAAACCGACGCGGCCAAAAATACGCCTATAGCGCCCTCACAAGCCTCGGTTGTGGTTAGAACGCGCGACAGATTGCTCGTTGTAAGATCAATAAACAAGCTCTCGTATCGACGTCAAGCGCGGTCTCTGCCGCCCGAGCAATCCAAAGGTTAGGCTATTCCGCGAATTGCTGAACGGAAAATACAAGGCCGCAGCTAAGCCAAGCACCCCTGCCATAGGCGCGGTGATCGAGGCCCTAAATCTACAACGGAGCTTAGCTGCCACCGATCAAACGTGGCTCGCTGATCTGCTTCTAAGATATATAGTGATTTTTTTCGCGATCGAAATATTAGCACCCAGCAACATCTGGATTTCTCGCGTCAGTTCGGCACATTAGCGACCCATCCGGTTAATCCTAAACACGGTTTCCCCAGGCTGTTAGCGCTCCACAACGATTCGGCTCGGCCCCTTTCCGGCAGAGCAATCTGGCACTCCGACGTGACCTGGCTTCCCCAGCTCTCTCTGGGGTCAATACTCATCGCCAGAAAAGAACCAGAAATCGGCGGCGATACGCTGTTCGTTAATAAGAAGGCCGCCTACGAAGACTTGGACGAGTCTAAACGCGCAGCTGTCGACGATCGCTGCGCCACGCACCGGTTCCAGCCCATGCGCCAATATTTATGGTGAAACGGCGCGAACTCGGAGCAACTGGCAAAATTCGAAAAGAACTAGCCCGCGGTAACACATCCGATCGTGCGCACGCATCCCGTATCGGGACGAAAATCCATTTACGTTAATGCTTTTTTCACAGTAGGTATCGAAGGCACGGCTGAACCTCAGGCTCTACCCTTACTCGAAAAGCTATTTGCTACCGCAGCGTGTGCAGAATACCAGTGCAGGTTTCCATGGCGCGAAAGCTCGATAGCATTTTGGGACAATCGAGCCGTAGAGCACCACGCGAGAGCTGAACACTATCCCCATGAACTCATCATGCAACGCGCCACCAAAGAGGGCGACCGTCCCGTTTAGCGGTTTGAGCTCGATCAGCTTTTAATCTGAGCATCCAATTGTTCATTGGCCTGTTGACCGTCGATGCAATTAGCAACACCAGTCCTCGAGCGTTAATCTCGAGCTTGCCGATACCGCTTACCGCGCTCAGCCGCCAATTTGTAGGCAGCGGCGGTTTCAGCTTCAACTTCAGCGCGCTGTTTCTCGCTAAGTTCTTTGAACTCCTCTACCCACCAGCGACGAGTCACCTGGGGAAAAGTTCCCATTCGATTGACGCAGGCATTAGCGCCCCGGTCGCGCCCCGCATTGTACCCAGCCGCCCCTTCTGCGGAAGCTTCAGCCTTACCAAATGGGATTAAATCACCTTCCATTTTGGGAATGAGGAAGTACGGCATAGATACCCTAGTCTCGCCCCTTGGAATCAATGTGGTGTTCACTCGGTGCAGCGTGGCCGAGTAGCGGCCTTCGCTCAGGTGCATCAGCGTGCCACCCGTATTAACAATCACCGAGCCAGGAATAACCGGCACATGATAATTACCCTCGGCGGTCCGGCAGGTCACTGGCGCATCCATCCACTGACCTTCGCCGGCCACCACCTGAAGACCCGGCCGGTCGTTAATCAACAGCGCAACAAATGGCGGGCCATCGATATGCGCCCCCACATTTTTACTGTCGAATTGAGCGTAGGACTGGCGCACCTCCTCCTGAGCCTCGTCGGAATACACATCAAGGCTGAAATTGTGATTCAAGCTTGCCGCCAAGTCTGGATCAGCAAAATCAAAATATTTGCGGAACTCCGCGGGATCCTCACGCAAAGACTCAACAATCAATTCGCCCAGTTCGTGAGTTAGGCGATGGTAAGTAAGGTTTAGCTCCTCAATCAGTGGACGAAATCCAGGCAAAGAATCAGTCTTGGGCCATGTATTGGGGCCACGGAATAAGCGCTTATGGATAGGTTGCGACTTGTCGTCATGAGCACACAACGGTTCTTGCTCAAAGCCGTACTGAAAGTTCTCGATCACCTGCCCGTGACCACGGTCTGCCGGCGTAGGTAGCGTATAGCCTCGGAAATAGGGTGTGTTAGAAATATGCGCCGTCTTTTTGACGTCCATGGGCGCGTCGAAAAAGCCCCGCACTTCGCGAAATGCTCGTTGTTGGAATTGATCGTCCAGCCCCGGGGCGTTGGTCAGGACTAAAAAACCACAGTCGGACAACGCGACTCTTAGGTCATTTAAAAACTTCTGGCGGTTATGCTGCAGATCATGCCAGTCCACAGTCGGGAGCTCCTGCGCCCTTTTGCCTGCTTTGCTATTTTCACTACTTATTCGCACCATGGCCGTCACCCCTTAGCAGAGATTGCGCAAGACTAACTTTAATAGCGATGCGAGTGACATCGTCCCACGAGTGCCAAACGCAAAGGCTGTCACTGCTCTGAGGCTAGGCATTCGCCACAAAGTAAGCGGCTGTAAAAATCAAAGCGTAAGCAACGGCGTAATAACATAGAAGGGTTTTGGTAGACATAACAGTACCTCACATACCAGAGGGCTATTACTTTAGCTAAGACCGGCTGACGACGCACCCATGAGGTGGAACGCAGGAGGCAAAAACAGCAGCTTGTCAGACGCTTTCCCTTTGACCAAACTTTTGCCAATAATGCTCGGAAAAAAAAGAGACATCATGCAACGATCAGCAGTCTTATCCGACTGCGGAGCCTATCGTTATGAACTGCGGCGAACCTGGGACCGACGACGCCCGATCGTCCTATGGGTCGGTCTCAATCCAAGTACC
>DEBN01000175.1 GCA_002348825.1 Gammaproteobacteria bacterium UBA2955 | reverse complement strand
ATAGACGCAACGCCGCTCGAGAGAAAAGCGCAAATGTTGGACACAGCCCACACCTTTGACACTTAAGCTGCAGCCTGTGCCGGTGCTGCTACCGAAGCGCTTGCAACAGCGATGCACTGGGTCACCAGGATCAATCGCCCACTGTCTGCCAGCATAAACGCATGACAGTTTGAACACGCCTCAAAGCCAATGTTCTCAGCACACGTCTAACCAATTTGAAGCTTTCTAACACAGCTGCATTCCGCCTCGATCGCGTGGTATTCCGAGGTGGAGAAAATCGGAGGCACAACGCTAACCAGAAGGCCTGGAGATGAAAACACCGCAATTTGCCTTGTTTACCACCGTCCATCGCTGAAAAACCGCTGGCTGTCAGGTCGACGTTAACCATATTAATTTTTTGTATAGGTTATCGATCTATAACGAAAGCGGAGATGCTCATGGCTTGGGTGTTTTTAGTGATCGCAGGCGTTTTCGAGATCGTTTGGGTCATAGCCCTTAAGTACTCAGAAGGTTTTACAAAGCTATGGCCATCTGTGATTTTTATCGTGGCGGCCTGGCTAAGCTTTGCGCTTTTATCCTATGCGCTAAAGAGCATACCCATGGGCAGCGCCTACGCCGTATGGACAGGTATTGGCGCTGTTGGTGTCGCGATTATCGGCATGGCATGGTTCGGCGAACCGACAAATTTACTCCGCATTGTTTGCATCACCCTAATTATTGTGGGTGTTGCAGGGCTTAAGTTAGGCAGCACATAAAGCGACTTGGCATGCCCTGCTAAGGCAACAAATAGTCGTTCCAGCCAGCGAACCTCAATACCGTGCAACTGTTTTTTACCGGCCGCTAGGTTGCCGCGTTAGGAGCACACCCGACTCGGACCAGGCAGTGGACGAGCCTGCAAACCCTTGCGCAATCGCCATTGCACGAATAAGGGATTTCCAGTCGCCAAGAAAGCCTCATAGAATGACCCATGCCCGACCATAATCGCGTCATTCAAGTTGCTGTGCCCAGACCCCTGCACTCGGTGTACGACTACGCAGTGCCCGACGGCATGCCAATTCCACCAGCAGGCTGCCGGGTTCAGGTACCATTTGGTCGTTCAACCGCATTGGGTATCTGCGTAAATACTGAGGTGACAAACCCTCACAGCCGCTTAAAACCCATCTACGCCTTGGTCGACACCGAAGCATCCGAGCCTGCAGTGTCGCAAGAGCTGCTGGACCTTGCACAATGGATGAGCAGTTACTACCACCATCCTTTGGGCGAAGTTTTAGCGACGGTGTTACCCGCTGCCGCACGGCGCGGTGCAGAATTTTCTATTACCGCGGCCGATTGTTGGCAAGCTGTACAACCAGAGTACGTAAATCCAAGAGCGCCGCGCCAGCAGCAGCTTCTGGAATTCTTAACCAACCACCCGGGCAGCACGGGCGCCGAGGTCGTCGCCGCCGGGTTTAGTCGCACCTTGCTGAATAAACTCGCAGCACTCGGTGTTGTTGATCGCATTGATCAGCGTGCCGACTTGCAACCCAAAGAGCCGCATTTAGCAGCTACCGCAGAGCAAGTGCTGGCAATCGAGCAGGTCCATCAAGCTCTCGGCAGGTTTCGGGCGCTACTGCTCGAAGGCGTTACCGGCAGCGGCAAAACGGAAGTCTATTTACAGAGCATCGCTGCAGCAGTTGCTCAGGGCGGTCAGGCGCTGGTGCTGGTTCCAGAGATCGCTCTGACACCACAAACACTGTCCCGCTTTCAACGTCGTTTTGCCGCTACCGGAGTATTGCATTCGGCACTTACTGACAATGAGCGTTTACAAACATGGCTGAAATGTCGCCGAGGCGACTTCGACATCGTGTTAGGCACGCGCTCAGCAATCTTCACGCCATTCCGAAATTTACAGCTCATTATTGTCGACGAGGAACATGACAGTTCCTACAAGCAGCAGGACGGCCTGCGTTACTCCGCGCGCGATCTTGCCGCGAAGCGCGCGCAAACGCTGTCTATTCCGCTGCTCTTAGGTTCGGCGACGCCGTCGCTAGAGTCTTTGCACAACGCCAAACGCGGACGCTACCAGCATCTGCGCTTACTTAAACGCGCAGGCGGTGCACAGTTGCCAAGCTTTCACGTAATCGACATGCGCAATGAGAACGTTCTGCATGGCCTGTCTCACCAATTGGTTCGCGTCATTCGGCGCCACCTCGACGCCGACGGCCAGGTACTGATTTACCTGAATCGACGCGGCTTTGCGCCGACCCTGCTCTGTCAAAATTGCGGTTGGCAAAGTCATTGCTCAGACTGTGACGCCAAACTGACACTGCATCAAACACCGCCACAAATGATCTGTCATCACTGCAGTCTACGGTTTCAGATCCCTGGACACTGCGAGCACTGCGGGCACACCGCGTTGCTGCCGATCGGCTTGGGTACGCAGCGAGCAGAGGAGCACGCCCGGCAGCTGTTTGATGGCAGTCCGGTATATCGCATCGATCGCGATACCACGCGCAGCAACAAGCAACTCAACGAGCAATTGGCACAAATTAACCGCGGCGATCCCTGCGTCTTGGTCGGCACGCAAATGCTCGCTAAAGGCCATCATTTTCCTAATGTCACACTGGTGGCTGTGATCAACGCTGATGCGGGGCTACTGAGTCCGGACTTTCGCGCACCGGAACGCACCGCGCAGCTCATTGTTCAGGTTGCAGGACGCGCCGGGCGCGCCGACCGGCCCGGCGAAGTATGGATTCAGTCCTATCAACCGGAAAACCCCCTGCTTAGCACATTGATTGAATCGGGCTATAGCGGTTTCGCCGAAGCCGAGCTCACGAGCCGCGAGTCTGCGCAGCTGCCGCCGACCACCCCAATGGCGCTGATTCGGGCAGAATCTGCGGATGCCGAGCTGGCGAAGCAATTTCTGCACCGATGTAAAACTCAAAGTCAGGCTTTGGGAATGCTGGCAGAGATAGATATTATGGGTCCGGTGCCGGCCCCACTGGGTCGTGTGGCGAACCGACATCGCTTTCAATTAATGCTGATTGCGACTAACCGACGCGCTTTGCACCGCTGCTTGAGCGCCTTAGATGAGACGATTGCCCCGAGTAAACTACGCTGGTCTATCGACGTCGATCCATATGATGCAATGTAGCGGTTACGAGTCCCCAAGCGCTGGACAGACCTGTATCATGCGCCTAACCCAACAGCTTGCTGGCTAGACCCGATGCCGAAAGATTTTGCTTCGCGATCGCGTACCGCCAAACGGAAACCTGCTCCGCGCCGGTCGCCGGTATCCAGAACATCGCCGATTAAAAAAAAATCCATAACGTTTCACGGACCAAGCTTCTCTTCGGGTGCGCTGATCGGCGCCGCCATCGTAATGATCGCTGCCTATGCGCCGGAGTTTCTGCGTAACACCGAACTCGCAGGTATCGCCGAGGACATTTCTGAGCGCGCACCCGCGGTGCAGTTTGAATTTCCGGAACGTCTGCGCAATACCCAGATAGAAGGCGACCCTACGTCTTACAGCGTGCCTAAACCCATGGCACCTGGAGAAGAAGTTATTTATCGCGTGCAGGCGGCTTCGTTTCGCGACGCCGACGACGCACAACAACTCCGAGCCATCTTGTTATTACAAAACCTACCCGTAGAGTTGTCATCGTCTAACGTTAAGGGGCAACTCTGGCATCGCGTCGTCGTTGGACCGTTCACGCGTAAACTCGACGCCGAGCGCGCGAGAACCAGACTGCGTGAACAGGATCTGCCGGCAATCCTTATGCGCGATAAAAGTTAAACCGGCTACACCGCGCACCTGCATGCGCTATGCACAACAACGAGAGCCCTCATGCAAGAATTCCACGGCACCACTATTATTAGCGTTCGCGACCGCTCCAGCGTTGCCTTAGGCGGCGACGGCCAAGTTTCACTTGGCGACACAGTGATGAAAGGCAACGCAATTAAAGTGCGCAGACTTTATCAAGACACTGTCCTGGCGGGCTTCGCCGGTAGCACAGCCGACGCATTTACCTTATTCGAGAAGTTCGAGGCGGCACTCGAGAAATACCATGGTCAGCTGACACGAGCCGCTGTTGAGCTGGCAAAAGAATGGCGATCTGATCGCGCGCTGCGCAAGCTCGAAGCTATGCTCATAGTGGCAGATACAGAAGCCACACTATTGGTCAGCGGCAACGGTGACGTCATCGAACCTGAACACGGTGTGTTGGCCATCGGTTCAGGTGGTCATTACGCTCACGCTGCAGCGACCGCTTTAGTGGAAAATACCGAATTAGCTGCGGCAGATGTTGTGCACAAGTCTCTGATGATCGCGGCCGACATCTGCGTATATACCAATAATGCACTGACCATAGAAACCTTGGATTTAACCGCCGAAACAGCCTGAACTTTCTTAACGAATAAACACTATGTCTAAAACCTCTAGCCCAGAGTTGGAACAACTAACCCCAAAACAAATCGTTGCCGAACTGGACCGTCACATCATCGGCCAAGACAATGCCAAGCGAGCCGTAGCCATAGCACTGCGTAACCGCTGGCGGCGCATGCAATTGGCAGAGGAGTTACGGGATGAAGTCAGCCCCAAAAACATATTAATGATCGGGCCGACCGGCGTCGGTAAAACTGAGATTGCTCGTCGTTTGGCAAAACTCGCTCGAGCCCCATTTATAAAAATCGAAGCGACCAAATTTACCGAGGTTGGTTACGTTGGCCGCGATGTGGATTCAATTATCCGTGATCTTGTGGACATGGCCATCAACATGTTGCGCGAAGAGCAGATACAAAACGTACAACAACAGGCAGAGGACCGGGCCGAGGAGCGCATTCTCGACGCGTTATTGCCCGCACCGAGAGACGGCGAAGACGAATCAAAGGAATCGAGTACGCGGCAAATGTTTCGCAAAAAATTGCGCCAGGGCGAACTCGACGGGAAAGAAATTGAAATCGAGCTAGAACAGATCAACGTCGGCGTAGAAATCATGGCTCCCCCGGGAATGGAGGAAATGACCAGCCAGCTACAAAATATGTTTAGCAGTCTGAACCAGGGCAAACGCGACCAGCAGCGACTGAACATCCGCGAGGCCTATCGCCGCTTGCGCGACGAAGAGGCCGCTAAGCTGGTAAACGAGGATGAAATTCGCAGTGCCGCCGTAATCGCAGTGGAAGAAACCGGAATTGTCTTCATTGACGAACTCGACAAAGTCGCAAAACGCACTGAGGGCACCGGCGCCGATGTGTCGCGCGAGGGCGTACAGCGCGACCTGCTGCCCCTAATCGAAGGCTGTAGCGTCTCAACCAAATACGGCGCTGTGCGCACTGACCATATCCTGTTCATTGCCTCGGGTGCATTCCATCTGGCGAAGCCGTCAGATCTGATTCCTGAACTGCAGGGCCGACTACCGATAAGGGTAGAACTCAAGGCGCTGTCTCCAGATGACTTCAGACGCATTCTCAGCGAGCCCAAAGCCAGCCTGTGCGAGCAATATCAGGCATTGCTGAATATTGAAAATATAGAACTCGCCTTCACCGACGATGGCATACAGCAGCTCGCGGAATTGGCGTGGCAAGTCAACGAGGGCACCGAAAACATCGGTGCGCGCAGACTGCACACCGTCATGGAGCGTCTGCTCGAAGACTTATCCTTCAACGCCAGCGATATTGGACAAAATACCGTCACTATCGATCGAGCCTACGTCGACCAGCAGTTGGCGGGGTTGGTCAGCAATAACGATCTTTCACGCTTTATTTTGTAGGCATCGAGTGTGCCGTTAGATGCATAGAGACGCGCCAAAAGAAATTATTTATCACAGGATCGGCCATACTCTGGAAGTTGCTTGGCCTGACGCTCGGTTTGATTTACCTGCAGAATTGTTAAGGGTCTTTTCGCCATCAGCAGAGGTGCGCGGCCACTCAGAACAAGAACGCGTATTGCAGACCGGAAAAAAACATGTCGGGATAAAAACCATCGATGCCGTCGGCAACTACGCCATTCGCATAACGTTTGATGACGGCCACAACAGCGGTATTTACGCCTGGGACTATCTGTATGATCTGGGCATGAATCAAACCGAGCGTTGGCAGAACTACCTAGCCGACCTTAAGCAAGCGAACGCCTCTAGGCTGCCAAAAATCCCGTTGGGTCAATGGCAACCAGGCAAGCCCTGATACGTGCGTCGGCGAAATATTTAACTAGAGATCACTCATGTCCGCTAATCACCAACAACCAGACTCGGCAAAAAAGGTTAACTTCGGTCACCAAGAGGTTTCGCCAGAAGAAAAAACCGAACGGGTTAACGCGGTTTTTCGTACCGTGGCGAAACGCTATGACGTTATGAACGACATTATTTCGTTCGGCAGCCACCGCATCTTTAAGCGCATGGTCCTACACATGTCCGGGGTCCGCGCGGGTGGCAAAGTCCTCGATCTTGCCGGTGGCACGGGCGATATGGCCGCGCTGTTTGCAGATGCTGTCGGTAGCGCGGGCCGCGTGGTGCTCACAGATTTGAATGAAGCCATGATGCGCGTAGGGCGAGATCGACTACTGGATCACGGTCTCACACAGATCGATTTTTGTCGGGCACCTGCGGAGGCGCTGCCGTTTGCCGACCAACAATTCGATTGCGCCTGCATCAGTTTTGGCCTGCGGAACTTTACCGACAAGGATTTAGCGCTGCGGGAACTACTACGCGTACTCAAACCGGGAGCCGCATTAATCGTTCTCGAATTTTCCAAGCCTACGGATCCGTTACTTGAAAGTGCGTACAAGGCGTTCCAAACGTTTTGGCCGCCAATTGGCAAGGCATTGGTGGGTGATGCGCAGCCCTATCAGTACCTAGTGGATTCCATTCGCGTGCACCCAGATCAAAAGGCGCTGCGTCAGATGTTCAGCGACGCCGGATTTGTTGATGCCGAGTACCACAATTTACTCGGCGGCATTGCGGCTATCCATCGCGGCCGCAAACCGACGGAAGTCCCCACGACCGATTAAACAAATGAACCCCTCGGACCTATTCGAATCACTGCAGAACTGGACCAATCAACTGTCCCAATCTTGGTTAGCACTGGACCCAAAAGTACGACAGCGGCTCAACCAATGCGCTGGCCAGACCGTTGAAATCGAATGCACGCGGCCTAGCCTGACTGCACACGTTAATCTGCATCGAGATCGCGTTACAGTGCACCACGGGCCGGCCACGGCACCGAATGTGCAACTGCGCGGCAGTGCGCCAGCGCTGCTTGGTCGCGCGCTTGCCGACAACGGCCATGCCGGTGTCGACGTAAACGGCGACGAAACCTTGCTTTTGGAACTGCTCGACATACTGCGCAGCTATCGTCCGGACCTCGCCCCGATACTCGCAAAAGTTTTTGGTGATGAAACCGCCCAGACTCTTACCGCTATCATTGAGCTGGGTTCAGAAACGGCGCTGCAATTCACCAGCAATCAGTTCCACGAGCTTTTGCACACGAGTAGACGCGCTATGCAACGTCGTTTCGCAGCTCAGGCCGAAGCAGACGAACTGCACAGTCAGCTTGACCAGTTGCGCTTGCGCATCGACCGCACCGCAGCCCGAATACAACATCTCGAGCAATCCTCAAGACGTAGTTCTTTGCAATGACTTTTGCCCAATGGATAGCTCTTGCCAAGTTAGCGCGATACGCGCTAAAGCTTGGCCTTCACCACTTTGTTGACGTCACCGAACTGCCCAACAGTCTTGGCAGGCAGCTGCTGACGATTATGCAAAAATTATTCGCTGCTCCTGTCGACGAACAGGCGGCCAAACTTTGTGCGACTGTGGAATCTCTCGGGCCGGTGTACATAAAGCTCGGGCAACTATTGTCTACACGCCATGACCTACTGCCCAAGGCCATTGTCGAGGCGCTGGCAAAGCTGCAGGACCAAGTCGAACCTATTGCAGCGTTCTTAGTGACTGAGGCCGTCAGTGAACGCCTTGGTCAACCCCATCAAGACGTGTTTCGTGCTATCGAATCTGAACCTCTGGCCAGTGCGTCCATCGCTCAGGTACATGCAGCCACCCTACACGATGGCTCGGAGGTCGTTATCAAATTAGTGCGCCCCGGTGTTGTCGAACGTATCAACGCGGATATGGACAACTTAGACGCACTCGCGGCATTTCTATGCCGAAACTCGGCAATCGCGCGCAGACTGCATCTGATTCGGGTCATGCAAGACCATAGAGACGTACTCAACCGCGAAATAGACATGTTTGCGGAAGGCCGCAATCAGATCCGGCTGCGGCGCAATTTTGCCGATTCAGAACTGTTGTACGTGCCTCGGGTATACAGCGAATATACGCGCCGCAACCTATTAGTCATGGAACGCGTATATGGCATACCTATCGGCCAAGTGGAGGCCCTGCGCGCGGCCGATATCGACTTTGAAGTGCTGGCGCATCGAGGTGTCGAAACTTTTTTCACCCAGGTATTTGACCACAACTTTTTTCATGCCGACATGCACCCCGGCAACATTCAAGTGGACGTAACAGACCCCGCCAATCCAAGTTACATCGCGCTAGATTGCGCAATCGTCGGTTCCCTAGAACGCCAAGATATCGATTACCTAGCGCAAAACATCCTGGCATTTTTCCGCCGCGACTATCGAACCGTGGTCGATCTCCACCTACGCTCGGGCTGGATCCCCGCCACCACCGATGCAGAGGCATTCGAGCGCGTCATCGCGCAAGTCTGCGATCCCATTTTCAATAAACCGCTGTCGGAGATTTCTTTCGCCGATTTCATGACCCAGTTGCTGCGCACCGCCGCCGACTTCAACATGGAAATTCAACCGCAACTGGTGCTGCTACAGAAAACCTTACTGTATGTGGAAGGTCTTGGTAGGCAACTGTATCCACAACTGGACTTATGGGACACCGCTCTACCATTTATGCAACGCTGGGCAACCCGTAA
>DEBN01000092.1 GCA_002348825.1 Gammaproteobacteria bacterium UBA2955 | reverse complement strand
ACTAACTGGTTTGATAAGCGTCGCGGTATGGCTCTGGGTATCGCGGCAGCTGGCGTGTCGTTATCTGGGGCCGTTATGCCGAATGTCAGCGCCTACCTGGTCGAGAGCCGGGGTTGGCAAACCGGCTTTCTGGTGTTTGGGCTGGTGACGCTGATGGTGGTGGTGCCCCTGGTATTGCGTTTGGTCATTTCGCGGCCGGAGGACGTAGGGCTGCGGCCGGACGGCGCGCTGCCGTTGCCCCCCGGAAGCCATGCAGTGGCACCCCCGCGCATTGGTATGTCAGCAGTGGTCAGGGAACGAAATTTTTGGGTCATTGTGGCTGCCTTTTCGCTGCTGTTTTGCTCGATGAGCGCGACCCTGACCCACATGATTCCGCGCTTGGAACACCTTGGGGTCAGTCTCGGCGACGCCGCGATCGTGATGTCTGTCTGCGCGGGTATCGGCATTTTCGGCAAGCTTGGGTTCGGCTGGGTTGCAGATCGGCAGTCGCTGCGGCGCGTCGTGTTGTCGGTGATTGTTCTGCAGTTTACCGGTCAGGTGTTGATGTATTTAAATGACGAACTCGCCATGTTTACCCTGGGTGCGGCCGTTTTTGGTCTCGGCGTTGGTGGTGTGGTGCCCATGCAAGGGGCCATCGTCGGGGCAACTTTTGGGCGCGAGCGTTTCGGTGCAGTGCTAGGCCTGATGCGACCGGCCATGTTCCCAATCCAGATCGTTGGTGTGCCTTTCGCCGGCTGGGTTTTCGACCATTATGCTTCGTACGACCCGGCGTTTCGGGTGTTTTTGTGTCTGTACCTGGGCGCAGCCGTAGCTATTTCTTTTTATCGCCCGCCACCCAGAGCTGTGGTTGCTTAGTCAAAGCGTGCTTTTAACAAATCCAATTGCAAGGCACCGCTGAGCTGACAGCGCAGATTCAAAGCTTCGCGCAGCACCTGCTCGGCAATGTAGGGTTCGAAACTGCTGCGATTAAATGGTGCGATGTCGGTAAATTCCAACTCGATCGAGTAACCCTCGTTTACAGGCAATGCGGTAACCGTACTTTCGGGTAGGACCTCCCCCAGCTCTGCAAGTAGCGCCTGTTTAGTCTCGCGGGTGGGGATTACGCCTCGCGCGAGATATTTTAGGGTACAACTGGTTTTAGCCACGCCTGCCTCGTAGTGTCTGCGCCTGTGGCGGCGCAGTGTGCCTCCAGTTTGCCGGAGTGAAAAGAGCAACCGACCGAATCAATACAGCCGCAGCTTGGGGCGCGGTGCTGGCACGGCATAACCAGCTTTGGGTGTTTTGACCTCGGCCTGAGGATGCGCTCGAACACCTACAGCTCGGCACGGTTGCGCATACAGACGCACGGATGACCCAGCAGCAAACGGATCAGGGCAAGGTGTTGCGTCCTGAAATGTCCCGCGAGGGCGACGGTGCCTTGGTGCTGTCTGTGCGTAGTCCGGCCGAGGCCGAACCTACGCCGGGTGCGTTGAGAGCGTGGCAGGGGGTTTGGCGAACCAAAAGCACAGACCGCCTGCCAGAGAACACAGCGCCATGATGGTGAAGGCCAGTTCGTAGTTGCCGTAGAGGTCATACAGCACGCCGCAGACAATGGGGCCAATGGTCATGCCGATCATTACGACGAGCGACGAAATGCCCATGATCGTGCCGAAGGATTTAGGACCGAAGTAGTCTGCGCGCAGGGCCACCATTAACGGCCCGCGAATGCCCCAGGCAAAACCGTGGAAGAGCGCAAAGCCGAGAATCCAGATCGGATTGTCGGCGTAGGTGACCATAAGTAAGCCCACGCAATGGCCCACCATGCACAGCACGCAAATGAAACTTTTTTCATAGCGGTCACCGAGAATGCCGCCCAGCAGTAAACCGCCCATTTGCACGCCGGTCATAAGGGCGAAGGCTAAACCCGCTTGCACCGGTGTATAGCCTAAGCCGTTGGTCAGGTGTGGAATCAAATGCGCGAGCATAGAAGACACGGTAAGTAGCGACAGGCCGTGGCCGATGGAGATCAGCCAAAACGAAGGTTCGCGAACCGCTTGCTGCCACGACAGGCTTATTTGCGGTGCGTAGGCGGGGGTCTCGCGGGACGCGTCTGCATCCCGGGCAATACCGTCTGGAACCTCGCCGTAGTCCTCAGGTCGGTGTCGAATCAAGGCCACCATGGGCAGTCCCATGGCGAGCACAGCAATGCCGGAATACAGTGCCATGGTGCGCCAACCGAAGATTTCAAGTCCCAGCACCACCAACGGTACGCATAAGCCGCCAATGGAAAAACCGAATTGCGACCAGGCGATGGCTTTGGCGCGGTGTTGGTCAAACCAGCTGACAATGGCCACCATAAGGGTGGCAAAGCCGCCGAGGCTGGAGCCAAGCGCGATGAGAATGAACGCGACAAAATAACTTGCGATGCTTTGCACCTGGCTGAACACAAAGAAACCTATGCCGAAGATTACGGTGCCAATGATCAGGATCAAGCGTGGGCCATAGCGGTCGACAAGCCAGCCTTGCAGGGGTCCCAGCAGGCCACTTTCTAGGCGGGTTAGGGCAAACGCCAGAGACAATACCGACATGCTCCAGCCAAATTCGGCTTGCAGGTGCAGGGTATAGGCGCCGTATGAGTGCATCCAAGTCATTGCCGCCAACCATTGCACGCCTGCGCAGGCGAGCACGATCCACCAGCCATAGAACACCCTGCCATTGGGACGAAACAGCGCATTCATCCGTGGCTTCACGTTAGATAGTCTTTGCAGCATCGGCGCATCATACGTGATGCGCCCCGTCGCTGTTATAGTGGGGCGTGTTTTTGCCCTAACAGACTCCGTACCAAAAATGAATCAGCCGTCTGCCCCAACCGCTCACAGCGTTCGCCAAGCTCTGGTGTTGTCCGGTGGCGGGGCGCGGGCGGCGTACCAGGTTGGGTGCCTTCGGCACATCGCCAAGGCCATCCCCGAGTACCGGCCAAAGATTCTTACGGGGGTGTCTGCAGGTGCGATCAATGCCGTGCATTTGGCGGCCTATCGCGGCGACTGGTCCGAAGCAGTGGAGCGCCTGCGGGGGCTGTGGCTGGGTTTAGATACCAACAAGGTCTATCACACGGATTTTCGGCACGTGTCGATGCGGGTTCTGCACTGGGGCTTGCGTTTGCTCAGCGGGGGCCGTTTTGGCCGCGGTGATGTGCGGGGCATGGTGGATACTTCGCCTTTAGAGCATTTTTTGCGCACCCATTTGATCGAGCAAGACGGCCGCGTCGTCGGCATAGACGAAAACCTGCAGGAAGCCGTTATTGACGCTGTGGCGATAATTACCACGAATTACGCCAGCGGCCGTTCTGAGGCCTGGGTGCAAAGCGTTAACGAAGACCTGTGGCAGAAGGGCCAGCTCACCAGCAATTCGGCGGCACTTACCGTTCCCCATGTGCTCGCGTCGGCAGCACTGCCGATGTTCTTCCCAGCGATTTCGCTGGGCGGTCAATGGCACGGTGACGGTGGTATCCGCTTGAGCGCGCCGCTGTCGCCTGCCATGCACTTGGGGGCCGAGCGCATTTTAGCGGTGTCTCCCCGTGCTGCGGATGGTGCGCATACCCACTCGGGCACCGAGCCTTACCCGTCGCCGGCGCAGATCGCTGGCGTGCTGTTGAATTCGGTATTCCTAGATCTACTGGATTTTGACGCCTTACAGATGCAGCGCATTAACGAGTTGCTAGAGCAGATAGCGCCGGCCCAATGGGACGGTTTTAGGCCCGTGGAGGTCATGGTGTTGCGGCCGCAAGAAGACTTAGGGGAACTGGCGCGGGCTCATGAGCTGGGCTTACCTAAGGCGTTTCGCTTTTTTGGCCAAGGACTCGAGAACAAACGCGAGCCCAGTGCCGACGCCTTGAGCATGGTGATGTTCGAGCCTGAATATCTAAGCCTGCTGATGACATTAGGTGAGCAAGATACCGCCGCGCGCAGTGAGGAAATTCGCGACTTTTTGCTGGCGCCGCGCAAAGGAGATAGCCATGACTGATGTCACATCGATTTATAACTACGTACCTATCAATGATCGCATAGCGTCATCCGGCCAACCGCAACGCGAGCAGTTTCAGGCGATTAAAAACGCTGGCTTTGATGTAGTGGTTAATCTGGCGTTGGCCAGTTCGGAAGGCGCGGTGACCGACGAGGATGCGCTCGTAACCGAATTAGGCCTAACCTACCTGCATATCCCGGTCGATTTTGCGAACCCGACTGTGGCCGATGTGCAAACGTTCTTTGCGCTTATGCGTGGATTAAAGGCGCGCAAAGTATGGGTGCATTGCCAGGTGAACGCGCGAGTCTCGGCCTTTTTATATCACTACCTGCGCTACGAACTGGGTTTTACAGAGGAAGAGGCCAGAGGTCCGGTACTCAGGGCGTGGCTGCCGCAAATGGACGCTACCTGGCGCGAGTTTCTAGCGCTGAGCAAAGCACAGATTGGTTGAGTGGCGTTCAGTCGGCCATACAATTTGCGTAATACGTCACGGTGCCCGGCCAGTCTGAAAAAACTCCGCTTACCCCGACGTCTTGGGCCAGCACGTCTAAGGCTTCCAGCATCAGGCCCGGCTGGTTGCCGTACGCCGCTGCGGTGGCTTTGGCAGCTTCGAATGTCCAAGTAATAATTTTAAGCCCCGATGCCCGAGCGGCTTTGGCAAACGCTGTGGGCACTATTCGCCCTTGGGCATTCTGCCAAACCAGCATAGGAATCGGCGGTGCGATGATTTTTAAGCCCTGAGCCCGCAGTGACCGAAGTTCTTGTAACGTCGGTGGCGTGATCTGACGGGGCCGCGGCACTAGCCACAGGGTTTGCTGGGCAAACTCCGGATGCTTTTTTATCCAGTGCCTGACATCGTCGAAGCTGAAGGACTGAGGGTAGATTTTTTCCGCCGGTATCCCAAGTTCCCGATATTCCGCCAGCAATTTGTCGGCGTAAGCTTGTTGACTGAAACCGTTAAAGGGCATGGGCACTTCTGGACGTTTAAGTTCGGGTATGAAAGCGGCGCCCAGGCGTTGAATAAGTTTGATGCTGTCGCGATGGCTCATTACCGTGCCGCACTGACTGGGTTGGTCAATTACCGGGCTGCGCAGGGGCGCGAGAAATTCGTCGACGCTGGTGGCTTGGGTGTTGGTGATGTCTGGCCGCGCACATAGGGTTTTGAATTCCGCTAGAGTGATGTCGCTGGTGCAGCATCGGGCGCTTGCGGGTTCGGCACTCGCCGCTGGGGTAAAAGGTTGCTGGCAGGTGGTTGCCAGTTCGGTCTGTAAAATGTTCGTAGAACTCGCAAGATCGCATTGGGAATGTCGGCACACCAGTTCTAAGTCTTTGGTAAAGGTTACGTCGCACTCAATAACCCCTGCGCCCATGTTGGCGGCTGCGATGTAGCCCTCGCGACTGTGCTCGGGGTAGCCCAGGGGTGCGCCACGATGGGCGATTGAAAATGCAGTTGGATAAAAAGGTCCGCTGGCGCAGCTCTGCAAGCGCTCTTTGAGTGCGCCGGCAGGCAAATCGGCCGCAAGCGTTAGCGCTCTGCCCGTTGGGTCGATTTCGGCCCGGGCAGTGACGATTACAAGCATTAGCATGGTCAAGAGGCTGAAGCTGCGGTGCTGCACCGGTATCTCCCCTGTGCTGGGTGAAACATATTCGGCCACAGGCTACCACGCCGACGATGAAAGATTTTTGTGAAATAGTTGGAGATGAGTGTTTGCGAGACGCCATCGGCAAGTAGAGAGTAACCGGTTATGAAAACCCTAGTGGTGCAAAGTGCGGCGGATCAACGGCCGGAGTGGATCGAGCGCTGTCTTACCAGTGTGCGGAGTTGGGCCGATCACGCGCAATACGACTACCATTTTATGGGCGACGAGCTATTTGATTTCGTGCCGGCTTGGTATCTGGCCAAGTGCGGCGACAGCTACCCTGTAGCCACGGATCTGGCTCGACTGGTGTGGATGCAGCAGCTGTTACAAGATCGTGTGGCGGACTGCGTTATTTGGCTGGATGCCGATGTGTTGGTGTTTGCACCGCAGCTGCGTATTGCGCCCCAAACCACGTGCTTGTTCGGATATGAACTCTGGGTGCAACCTAAATCTGGTAAATCTGGTTTAGAGGTGCGCGGCAACGTGCACAACGCGGTGGCTGCGTTTCGCCAAGATTGCCCAATTCTGCCGTTTCTGATTGAGGCAATTCAGCGGCTTATGCGGCGGGCCGATCCCGGGCATATTGCGCCGCAGATGATGGGGCCCAAGCTGCTGAGTCATCTGCACAACCTTGTGGGCTTTGAGATCACCCACGCTGTCGGTGCGGTGTCGCCCGAGCTGCTAAAGGACTTGGCGGGTCAGCCCGGCGCCGCTATGGCGTTATGGTCGGCGCGTATTCGAGAGCCTATGTTGGCGGCCAATCTGGCCGCCTCCACGACCTCTGCGGTCGCCACAAATACAGTTGAGGTTAACGAATGTCTGAACTCGGTTGTCGATGCCTTGTGCCTTTGTGTCGACGGCTTCGCCGGTGCTGAGTCTCTGGTCAAGTCTTGAACAACGGGTGCAGCTTCCATAGGGTTAGCCAATAACGTTTACTCACAACAGGAGCCCTCTATGTCCGACTCTGCACTGGAAAATGCGATGACCACTTTGAACGCCCAAATTGGTCAGTCTTCCAAACCCACCGACTGGTTTGAAATCACCCAAGATCGAGTAAATGGCTTTGCTGACGCAACGTTGGATCAGCAGTGGATTCACACAGACCCAGAACGCGCAAAGGCGGGTCCGTTCGGTGGGCCGATTGCCCATGGCCAGCTGACGATGTCGCTGATGAGTTTTTTGCCGGGCGGCGAAGGCGTTGGTCTGCCGGTGCTCGACGGTATGAAGATGGGCATCAACTACGGCTGGAATAAAGTTCGCTTTATGTCGCCGGTGCAGGTGGGGGCGAAAATTCGTACCCGCGGCAAGTTGGTCAGCGTCGAAGAAAAGGGCGGTATGCTCGAAGTCATCAACGAAATGACGGTAGAAATTGACGGTACCGAAAAGCCGGCCTGCGTCGCCGAAAGCGTATTACGCATCGTATTCTAAATTGCCTTTTCAGCCGAGGTCGTTATGCATATAGGGCTCTGTGTCGCGTCCCACATCAATGACGTGGGCTATGTGGTTCGAGCGGAGGAGCTGGGCTTCAGTCATGCCTGGATGGCCGACTCACAGATGCTTTGGTCGGACTGCTTTGCAACGCTTGCGTTGGTCGCGGATCGGACCTCGCGGATCAATATTGGCACTGGTGTAGCCATCTCTGGAACCCGGCCAGCACCGGTAAACGCCGCGGGCATTGCCACGATCAATGCGCTGGCACCCGGACGCACCTTTTTTGGGGTTGGAGCGGGTAATACCGCGATGCGGGTTATGGGCCTGCCGCCGCAACGTATTGCCGAATTTGAAACCTATCTGCAGACCTTGGCGCCGTTACTTAAAGGCGAAGAAGCGCTGTACAGGTATAACGATCAAACTTTACCCATTCAGCACATCATGCCGGACAAGGGGTTCGTTAACTTCGAGAATGAGATCCCGCTTTACGTGTCCGGGTTTGGACCTAAGTCGCTCGCCTTGGCTGGCCGCTATGGTCATGGAGCGGTGCTCGGGGCGGCTAACCCCAGCGCCATGCTTGGTACATGGCATATGCTCGCTGAGGGCGCGCGGGCGGGTGGGCGTGAGCTGCAGTCGCCGGATAACCCCGATGGCGAACCGTTCTACACCACGGCGCTGACCACCATGGTGGTACTGGAGTCGGGCGAAGCGGTGGATTCGCCGCGAGTTAAAGCGCAGTGTGGTGCCATGGCTATGGCTTCCGTGCATTATGCCTACGATCAGTTTCGTAATTTTGGCCATCAGCCGCCACATTTTGCCAGCGGCATCTGGGACGATTACACCGCATTGATGGAAAGCTATCCCGCCGAGCGGCGACACCAACGTATTCACGCGGGGCATAACTGTTGGGTTGTCGAGGAGGAAGAGCGCTTTTTAACGCCCGAAGTGCTGTCCGCGGCCAGTATGATTGGCACGCGCGACGAGTTGCTGGAACAGCTTCAGCAGCTGTCAGACGCTGGATTGGATCAGGTTATGATCTTGCCGAACTTTGATACCCGTTTTGATGTGCTAGAGCAGGTAGGCTCTGAGATTATCAAAAATTTATAGATACCCTTTGGCCGCTCATGGCCAGTCGCTTGGCCGTTTGCGGAAACACGACTGTCCCAAGGTAACAGCTAACAAGACATGTTTACTTATCTAAATCCAGATGTGCGCAAACGCCTGATCGCCGAGGGTAAATTGGTGCGTGTCAATGCCCAAGGCAAGCTTATCGACGTGGCCACGCCCGAATCGCCCGGTGAATTGGCGATCAATCTATTGGGTCCGATTCCTCTGCCCATGAATCTGCCGGGTGTGCAGACCACGGTGCAGTGGTATGCCGCTGTGCGCAGCACCGAACTCAAGCAGGTCGAAGCGTTAGCCGCGGACTTAAGTGCTCGAGGAGGCCAACATCTGTTTTCTCACTTAGTCTCGCCGTTGGCGGTCAACAGCGTGTTAGTGGTGGGTGAGCCGGGCACCAACCCCCTCGTGCGGGTGCACTCGAATTGTTTAACCGGTGATGTGTTTGGGTCTGAACGTTGTGAATGCGGACCGCAACTGAGTGCCGCGATTGCGCGGATCAGTGAGGATTCGGCGGGGGGTTATTTGGTGTACATGGCGGGTCACGAGGGACGCGGCATTGGCCTATGGGCCAAAGCGGCAACCTATCTTTTGCAAGATGCCGGCGAGGACACCTATCAGGCTAATCGATCCCTTGGGTTGCCGGATGATTCCAGGGATTTCACCGATGCAGGCATTTTGCTCAAGTATTTTATCGGCGATGCCGCATTCCGCTTGCTCACCAACAACCCGAAGAAAATAACCGATCTCGCGGACTTCGGCCTTACTCGGGTCGAAGCCGTCAAGCATGTCATTGGGGTCAGCGACTGGAATAAGCGATACCTGAATGCCAAGCGCGCATGGGGCCACAAGCTCAGCGACGACGATATCGAGTGATGTGGCGCTGCCTCCTCTGTTTTTGCCTGCCATTCGCGGCGCAATATGGCGTAGCTGACAGCGGGTCGTTGAAGATAAATCAGATTCAATTTGTCGGCAGCCACAACAGCTACAAACAGGCGATGTCGCCGTTAATTCATAAGGCGTTATATCTCTTAGATGCTGAAATTTCGGAGAGCCTAGAATACTGGCATGTGCCGTTGGCGGAGCAATTGGATCTAGGGCTGCGCAAGCTCGAGATCGATCTCTTTTATGACCCTAGCAGCCAGTCGTTCCCGGTGGGCCACGCGCAATTAATCGACATGAACACCCATTGCGGGGAGTTGGTGCTCTGCCTGCAGCAGGTTCGCGAATGGTCGCAACGAAATCCGCGCCATGTGCCGATCTGGATCAGCTTCAACTTGAAAGATTCGCTGATTACCGGTTTGCCGGATCCGCACCCCTTCACCCCGGTGGCGCTGGAATTATTAGACGAGCGTCTGCTCGCTGTTATGGGTAGCCAATTGATCCGGCCAGCGGACGTGCAAGGCCTAAACTGGCCCTCGCTGGAGCAGGCGCGGGGCAAGGTGTTGTTGATTCTTGATGAGGGTGGTGTCAAGCGCGATTGGTACTATGAAGGTTGGCAAAGTCGGCCCATGTTCGCGAACGCGCCAGCGGGGCATCCGGCCGCTGCAGTTATGATTATCAATGATCCGCTTAAGGACTTTGAGCGTATTCAACGCCTTGTGAAGGCTGGCTATCTGGTGCGCAGCCGCGCCGATGCCGATACCCGCGAAGCGCGGGCAAATGACACCCGGCGACGCGATCAAGCGTTCGCGAGCGGTGCGCAGGCGATCAGCACCGATTACTATCTCCCAGCGACGCATTTTGGTAACGACTATCAGGTTGCTATTGAAGGTAATGTTCGCTGCAACCCCATACTAATCCCTGAGCCGTGCAGCGTGGTTGAATAATACCAGCGGGTAAGGTGGCGACGCGCCAAGTGCTTGCGTGTCGATGACGTAGAACACTATGATAATGAGTTGCATTAAAAGAGTGCCGGCATTTAATCAGAGGTGATCTCGATGAAAAAATTAGTCGCGATTATAGTGGCCATGGGGCTGCTTGGTGCCGGTGCTTATGCCGCCTTGATGAATTCCCGTTCGGGCCAAGACTTTTTGCTCGAGCAGGCAATCCAGACGCAGGTTGCAGCTGCGTTGAAACCGTATGATTTTGTCGGCCTCGAGGTCATGGTGTGTGGCAGTTCTTCGCCGTTGCCCGACCCGACGCGGGCTCAGGCGTGCATTATGGTGCGCGCAGGCGACCAGATGTTTCTGATTGATTCAGGGTCCGGTTCGAACACTGTGTTACAAGCCAACGGCGCGCCCTATCAATTGATGCGGGGTCTGTTGCTGACGCATTTTCACTCCGACCATATCTCCGGTATCGGCGACATGAACCTGGCGTCTTGGGTTGCCGGGCGGCCCGAGCCAATGTTGGTTATGGGGCCCCAAGGGGTTGAAAAGGTGGTTGCCGGATACAACATGGCGTTCGAGCTGGATCGTGGTTACCGAACCCTGCATCACGGCGAAAACCTGATGCCGGCCGCGTTAGGGGTTATTCAGGCGCGCACCATCGAACCCGGCGTGATCCATAATGCAGGTGGCTTGAAGATCACGGCGTTTGAAGTCGACCACTCGCCGATTAAGCCGGCGTTTGGCTACCGGTTCGACTATCTGGGTCGTTCGGTGGTCGTTAGTGGCGATACGGTGGTGTCGAAGGGCTTAGAGCGCGCGGCCACCGACGCGGATCTGCTGCTTACCGATGCGCTGTCTCACAAGCTGATCCATAGTTTGGCCAGGGCAGCGACGTTGGCTGGTGCGGACAAGCGCGCTCAAGTACTGCGCGACGTACTCGACTACCATGTAGATACTCGCAATCTGGATGGTCTGGCGGCCCGCTCGAATATCCGACAAGTGGCGCTCTATCACTTGGTGCCACCCACGCGCAATGCGATCATGGAAAAGATCTTCACCCGCGATATCGCAACGAATGTGGTGATGACCCACGATGGCATGCGTTTCTGGTTGCCTGCCAATAGCGATGAAATCCGCGTTAACTAGCATTTAGTCAGCGAGCGTGTGCGGTCACCGGGGCCGCAGAAGCCGCTTGCGATAAAAACCAAATGTCATCAGCAGTATCACGGCGATCGCCGCCGCGAATACATAGCCGCCGAAGCGTTCGCGCACCAAGCGTCGCAGCATGACCCGCTGAGGATCGAAATCCTCTGCCACCGGCAGTACACCGTGATCGACGGCGAACTGGGCATAGAGTCTTTGCATGCTCTGGAACCGTTGTGGTTGCTGATGTTGTAGGTCCTCGGTCTCGCCCGGATCCGTGGCAATGTTGTACAGATGCCATAGGCCGTCGCCGATGGGGGGTCGGTTATACACAATTTTATGATCGCCGAGAAACAAAGCCCGGTGGCCGTTGAGTTCGTAGCCGATGGCGTCGTCCTCGCCGTAGATGCGCTCGGTCCGATCGTATATGAGCGGCAGCACACTACGACCGATGATTGGCTCGACTGTCCTGCCTTTGTAGCGCCCGGCGGGGTTCGGTGTACCTGTCAGCTCTAACACGGTGGGTACGATGTCGGTGGCGTAACCGAATGCATGGATAATGCGGTTCGGCTCGGGCACAGCCAGTGGCTTGCCGGCGATGATCAGCGGTACCCTTAAGCCGCCCTCACCGACGTAGAACTTATAAAAGCCCAAAGGCGACGCAGCAGCACTCGCAAAGTTGGGGCCGATGGTGTTGAAGCTGCCCGGCAATCCGAGGGTGTCGTAGTCGTCGTTGTAGTTTGCAAGCCGCTGCAACAGATCATTGCCCAGCGTGCTGTCAACAACTGTGCCGCTAGGCTCGCTGCCGTTGTCTGAAACAAAGATAAATACGGTATTGTCGTACCGTCCCGTGTCTTTGAGATGTTGGATCAGCCTGCCTATATGAAAGTCCATAGCCTCCACCATGGCCGCGTAGACTGCCATGCGTTTGGCCTGATAGCGCTTGGTGTCTGGGTCTAGGCTCTGCCAGTCGGTGGTCGTTGTCATGGGCACCATGGCGCTGTTTTGAGGGACCAGGCCCAGAGTTTTGGCGGCTCGGTAGCGTCGCTCGCGCAATGCTTCCCAGCCGTCCGCATAAACATCTACATACCGGTTGATAAATTCCTGTGGAGCTTGCACTGGAATGTGGACGGCTTGAAACGGCACATAGGCGAAAAACGGAGCATCGGATTCGGCGTTGCTGTCGATGAACTCGATAGTCTTGTCGACGAGAAATCGCGACGAGTAAAAATCGTCAGGGAGATCAAAGCGCTCGCCGTCGGCGAACCAGTTGGCTTGCTCGTAAATAGGCAGATAGGGCTTTTGCTCCCAGTTATCTGCCCCCGAGTCTGCCAGCGCCACCGTGCGGTCGAAGCCGCGTGCGCTGGGCAGCAGTTCCGGGCTGTGTCCGAGGTGCCACTTGCCCGCCATGTAGGTGTGGTAACCGGCGTCGCGCAGTAAAGTCGCAATGGTGACGGTGTCGGTACTCAATGTCCCTTGATATGAGGGCGAGTCGAGAAATTCGTCGGGAATCATTTCGATGATATTGCCGACTCCAGCGCGATGATTATTCACCCCGGTCATGAGCATTGCCCGAGTCGGTGCGCAGTTGGCCGCGACATGAAAGTTGCTGAACCGCACGCCTTGGTTTGCCAAGGTGTCCAAGGTCGGTGTGGCGATCTCGCTGCCGTAGCTGGCTAGGTCGCTGAATCCAAGATCATCGGCAAGTAACAACACGATGTTCGGCCGCGGGGCCTCGGTTGCGCCGTTGTCGAGCGGGGTGGCAGCCGCCGACAGGCCGCTAAGTGCAGCAAAACACCAACCGAATAACCACGACAGCCGAGTTCGCATCTTCAACCTCCCGATTAAGACCGCGCGTTTTTAAAGTTGTTCGGCGGAGCGCGACTGCTCGGCCTGCTGCCAAATACGCATAAAGTTGCCGCCCCAGATTTTTTCTATTGCCGCGTCGCTATAGCCGCGCTCGATGAGTCCTAAAGTCACGTTTAGCGCGTCACTGGCGTCTTGATAACCGTCAATACCGCTGCCGTGGTTAAAATCTGTACCGATACCTACATGGTCGACGCCGATACGCTTGGCCACGTAGTCCAAATGGTCGAGCATGGTATTCAGGTTGATTGGCCCCAACAGCTCGCGAACGCCGCGCAAGAAATTAGCCTTAATCGTGGGGTCGCTGATTTCCCAATACAGTTCGAAAGGGTAAAGGTAGTTTTCGTCGATGCCCGCTTCGCGCCGGACCGCCCGGATTGCAGCATCTAATTTAGGATCTGAGGAGTCGAACAGATAACCGGCGAAGGGGGCGATATGCACAACTCCGCCAGTGGCGCCGATGCCGTCGAGTTCCTCATCGGATAGGTTGCGACTGACGTTGGTTAATGCCCGCGCATTGGAATGGCTGGCAATAACCGGTGTTGTAGAAATCGACATCGCTTGCAGCGCGGCTTGTTTTGATAGCTGGGATATATCGACAACGCCGCCCAATGCGTTTATGCGTTGGATAGCAGCGCGACCGAGATCTGCAAGACCGCCGTGTTCAGCATCGGGCTCGCGTCGACCAAGTGCCGGGTCGAACAACGGACGCGAGGAGTCGGCGAACGCATTGTGGCCCATGTGCGTTAGCGCGAAAACCCTGACCCCAGCAGCATAGAAATCGTCTATGGCGTTTACCTCGGTGCCAAGAATCAATGCGTTTTGTAGGCCTAAAATAACCCCGCGTTGGCCCACTTCATGGGCGGCGAGCAACGCTTTGGGTGTC
>DEBN01000098.1 GCA_002348825.1 Gammaproteobacteria bacterium UBA2955 | reverse complement strand
TGGCTTGCGGCTCTGGAAGCAGCGGAACCAGAGATGGTGCCGACTTGGGGCTTCGAGGTCTATGGAGTCATCTTGTCTAAAAGGTATTTCCTAGACAAAGCTGGAGGGACTAATATTTGAAGCTGAGAGTTTCAGTAACGCGATCGTTTATGCGGACTATAGACCTGTGCTTAAAGTTGCTGAAAAGACTCCACCTAGTTAAAGCCTCCTTGCCGTCACAACCGCTTTTTGATCTGTTCAAGATTTATCGTGGAGTGTATTGCGGCGCGATCGCCATGCACAAAAATACAGATTGGGAAATGCACCCGGATGGTGATGAGACCTTGACGTTGCTGTCTGGGCTTATTCACTTGGTCTTTGAAGACGCCGATGGCGAGCACACATTCGTTTTAAAGCCTGGAGCAAGCAAGGTTGTACCTGCGGGCATATGGCATCGACAAATCGTTTTAGAGCCTGGGGAACTTTTGTTTATGACCTTTGGTGATACCACTAAGCATCGACCGTTATCGCAGGTTTAGTTACCGGAATCTGTTCCGCCGGCCCGCGGTAGTCCGTCCAGTGTTGGCTGATGCTCCATCGATTAAGCACGCCCCTACCAGGCGCGGTTCGTCAAAACCGTCGAGGCATATTGAGCTAGGTTTCACGTCAGTTGGCTGTCATCCCTGCAGTGGTGTAAGCACGACGAACCATATGACGAGCCCGGCCATCACCACTTCGAACACAAATATTATCTTTAAACCGAAGTGAGTGATTTTATTGGGCCTGATCCTTTGATCCATGTGCTTCGCCTGCAGCCATAAGGTAGCACCGCTCTGTATAGGCAAGAACAGGGCTGAGGTCAGTCCTCCAATCATGATGAGTACCACGAAGTTGGGAACGAACAGGTAGATTAAAAACGCGGCTATTGGCAAAACTGCGAGATACCAGCGAATGATTAGTATGCGCAGCGTCAAGTTCGAACGCTCGAACACACCCATTTCAATAAGATAGTCCGGGATCGATCGGCCTGCAGCGCCCACGCTTGAAAGCACGGTAGAGTAAAGAATAAAAAAAGCGCCCACGGCAAAGATCCAAACAGCCCACATGCCGAGAGTTTGGGTAAAGATGTTGGACAATGCGCCGATGGTTTCCGAGTTACCTTCGGGAACAACGCCCATGGCGTGCAACACTCCGGCGCCCAAAATGTAATAGGGAATGGTGGCGCAGGTGACGATGATCAGCGCTAACCAGACATCGGTATGCAGCACTTTTATCCAGCCGCGCGCACGTTCGACCCATTCTGGATCAGATTTATCCGCGCCCAGGTAGCGTGGATAGCCCTTTTCTATACACCAGTAGGTATAGGCCGTGATGTCGCCAGAAGTCGTGCCGGTATAGCCGTACGCCGCTAAAGCAAGCGTTGCGTAGGCTACAAAAAGACCTAGGTCCGGGGTCAGCCCCTGAATGACATCGCTAGGGGTGGTGCGGAATTCGGTGAATTGCATCGCAATTGAGCAAATTAAAGTTGCTCCGGTGAAAGTAAGTACCAGCGGCAGACTGATACGCTCGAGCCACCGGTATGAACCGGTTGAGAGCAGCAGACTTGCGGATAAAGCGATGAGCCCGGTACAGACCATGCCGTCTATGCTGAAACCGATAGTCGTAGAGAAAAAAGCCATGGCTTGCCCCGCGCCCCCTATGATGCCGCCCAGACCCATGGTGCCGGGTATGTACGCTAAGAGGCCGAGCCAAATCGGCCAGGAGATTCGCCACAGTTTTCCGGGCAGTCGATTTATAGCGCGTAGGTAGGTATCTCCGGAGGTTATGGTGTAGCGCGCGATCTCGGCCTGGACCAGCGCTTTGCACCAACAGGATAAAAACAACCACCACAGCAGAGACCATCCGGCCGCTGCACCGAGCGTGGTGGTTAATACCAGTTCACCGGAACCTATTACGGCGCCTGTTACGATGAGGCTGGGTCCGAGATAACTCAGCCGCGCGGCGAAATTAGCGGGTGGCTTAACGGGTTGCCCATTGCCTTGGGTATAGGGATCAACGGTTTGCGACGTGGCGGCTGATTTAGACATAAAATTCCCCTCGCCGAAGATGGTATCGAGAAACAATCCTCAATACGATGTGGTTGGGTGATCGACTGGGAGGAGATATGAACCCTAGAACACCGGTATTGGTTGGTGTGGGTCAGGTGTTAAACCGAATCGAAGCGCTCGCTGAGGCGCGGGAGCCTTTGGCGCTCATGCGCGAGGCCATTGATTTGGCCGCTGCAGATACAGGCTGCGAAAATTTTCTCGATCAGGTGCAATCTGTACGGGTCATCAAGGGTATTTGGCGTTACGAAAATCCAGCCAAATGGTTGGCTGCAGCGATTGGTGCGCCGGCTGCGGAGACCGTTGGTACGTTAATCGGCGGCAATCAAAACCAAGCGGTGATTAACGCCACGGCTTTGGATCTTTTAACCGGTGATCTCGAACTGGCTGTGATTGCTGGTGCGGAAAACGGTAACGCGTTGATGAAGGCACGCAAACTTGGGGTAGATCTTCCTTATACCGAGGCCTTGGGCGCCTACGACCGCGTCATCGGTGCGGATCAGCAAGCCGAACATCACGAATACGAAAGAGCCAAAGGCATCCAGCAAGCAATCCAGATTTACCCGATGTATGAAAACGCTTTACGTCATAACAAGGGAGAATCACTCACAGAACATCGAGCACGTGTGGGAGCATTGTGGTCACGCTTCAATGACGTGGGTCAACGCAATCCCAATGCCTGGGTTCAGCACGACATGACTGCAGCGGAAATCACGACGCCGTCTGCTGCAAACCGTCCGATTAGCTTTCCATACACTAAGTTCATGAATGCCAATATGTCGGTAAATATGGGCGCAGCGCTGATCATGACGACGGTTGAAAAAGCGCGAAAATTGGGCATGGACGAGACGAAATGGGTTTATCCGGTAGCTGGTGTGGTGGGATACGACCATTTTTCCGCTTCTGTTAGAGACAACTTCTATACCTCACCGGGCATTCGTTTTGTAGGAGAGCGGCTGCTTGAGATGGCTGAGATTGATGTCGAGCAACTCGACTACGTCGACCTCTACAGTTGCTTTCCTTCTGCCGTTCAAATTGCTGCCCGCGAATACGGTTTGAGCGAAGATCGAGATTTGACGGTGACTGGTGGTCTTACCTTCGGGGGTGGCCCGCTAAATAATTACGTCATGCATTCGATAGCTCGGACGGTACAACTGCTGCGGCAGTCCGGTGGCCATGCTCTGGTGACGGCGAATGGCGGCAATCTGTATAAGCATGTTCATGGCCTGTACGCTAGCGAGCCGCCAACCAATGACTTTCGGGTGGATAGCGTGCAGGCGCGTATCGACAGCCAGCCGGCGCGCGCATGTGTTGCCGCGCATTCGGGCCGTGCAGTTATTGAATCCTATACTGTTATGTATGGTGCTGATGGCCCGGCGGTTGCGCACCTGGCATGTCTCAACGACGACGGCGAACGAACCTGGGTCAACACCAAAGACAGCGACCTTATGCAAGACATGACCGAGAATGAATATTGCGGCCGGGAAGTGCAGCTTGCGGCCAGTGAACTGGCTGGCCCGATATGAATATTTTTTCGGCCACTGCTCTTGGCCGACAGAGTAAAGTATTGGTATAGATAAAACGGAGGAGGATGAAATGATTAATTTCGATGTAGAGCCTGAATTCCAGACGCAAATTGATTGGGTAGAAAAGTTTGCTAAAGAAGAGATAGAGCCGTTAGACAATTTTTTTCGCATTGGCAAAACAAAAGACGGCAAGCCGGTGACGAAGGAAGGATGGGCTGCAATACGTAAACACATCGAGCACCTAAAAGAGCAGGTTAAGGCGCAGGGTCTTTGGGGCTTTCATTTGGGGCCCGAGCTTGGAGGGCCGGGGTTAGGGCAAGTGAAGCTTTGCCTGCTGAATGAAAAACTTGGCCGTACCCGTATGGGGCCGACGCTGTTCGGTTGTCAGGCGCCCGATACCGGCAACATGGAACTCATCGCCCATAACGGTACGGAGGAGCAGAAAAAGAACTACATGCAACCTTTGCTTGCGGGCACGAAACGGTCTGCGTACTCGATGACTGAGCCACACGCTGGCGAGCCGGGTGAGTTTATCTGCTCAGCTAAGAGGGATGGCGACGAGTGGGTCATCAGCGGAGAAAAATGGTTCACCTCTAATGGAGCGAATGCCGATTTTCTGATCGTTATGGCGATTACTAATCCCGATGCGCCGTTGATGGAACGTGCGTCAATGTTTTTGGTCGATCGCGATACGCCCGGAGTCGAAATCGTGCGCAACGTTCATACCATAGGCACTTCGTTGCAGGAAAACTACAACACCAGCGGTGGTGGCGGACATGCCTACATTCGCTATAACGACGTTCGGATCCCGAGAGAAAATCTTCTAGGCGAAGAGGGCGCTGGCTTTGTTGGCTCGCAAACTCGATTGAGCGGTGGACGCGTACACCACGCAATGCGCGCGGTCGGGACGTGTACCAAGGCGTTAGACATGATGTGTGAGCGCGCACTGAGCAGAAAGTCGAAGGGACAGTTGCTCAGCGAGTTGCAAATGGTTCAGCAAGATATCGCCGATTCGTATATCGAACTCACGCAATTCAGGCTGCACGTGCTCTATACCGCATGGCTGATCGATAAAACTCAGGCTTACAGCCGGGAGATCAGAAAGCATATTGCTTCGATCAAGATTACCGCGGCCAAGCTCAACCACGACATTGTTTATCGAGCGATTCATCTGCATGGTGCATTGGGCATGTCGAACGAAACACCATTGGCGGATATGTGGATGGCAGCGCCGCAAATGGGCATCCAGGACGGAGCGACTGAGGCGCATAAATCCAATCTGACCAAGCTGTTGCTTCGTGACTATGAGGCGTCACCTGATTTGTTCCCGACATACCACCTGCCGAAATTAATTGAGGCTGCGCAAGACAAAATTGAGACCATTATTTCGGCATGAGCATATGCTGGAGCTTTTTTCCTAGGAGGCATTAGATGGTTAAGCTAGCTCCCGACTATGCTGAACGGGTGTATGCAGGCGTACTAGGCAAGGTAATCGGTGTCTATTTGGGGCGACCCTTTGAAGGATGGTCTTACCAACGTATTCAGCGGCTGCTTGGCGACATTGAGTACTATGTGCACGACAAGCTCGACGTACCACTTATCGTTACTGACGACGATATTGCCGGTACCTTCACATTTGTTCGGGCGCTGGAAGATCACGCGACCAATCCCGATATTACGCCGAAACAGATAGGCGAAAGCTGGCTCAATTATCTAATTAAAGGCCGCAGCGTTTTGTGGTGGGGTGGTCTTGGCCAATCGACGGAGCATACAGCTTATCTGCGGCTTGCCAGCGGCATAGCTGCGCCGATGAGCGGATCGATGGAATTGAATGGTCAGGTCGTTGCCGAGCAAATTGGTGCTCAGATCTTCATCGATGGCTGGGCTATGGTGGCGCCAGGCGATCCGGATCAGGCGGTAAAATTTGCTGAAGCCGCGGCTCGGGTCAGCCACGACGGTGAAGCGGTGAATGGGGCGAAGGTTTTGGCAGCCATGGAGTCCATGGCGTTTGTCGAAACCGATATCCAGAAACTTATCGATATCGGTTTAAGCTACATACCGAAAGATTCCGTTATCGCTCGCATGATCGCCGATATACGCGGCTGGTACGCAGTAGAGAAGGATTGGCGGGCTACAAGAGAGATGCTGGAGGACAGTTACGGCTACGATAAATACGGCGGCAACTGCCACATGGTTCCAAATCATGGTCTGATTATTCACTCGCTATTGCATGGCGACGGAGACTTTTCCGAAACCCTTAAAATCGTCAATACCTGCGGCTGGGATACGGACTGTAATTCCGGCAATGTCGGCTGCTTGATGGGAATCTTATTGGGCTTGGATGGCATCGATTCGAGCGTTGCGCGGGGCCTCGACTGGCGCGGTCCTATCGCCGACAGGCTGTACTGCCCGACCTCGGACGGTGATCGCTGCATTAGCGACTGCGTACGCGAGGCCTCGCATATTATAAATATGGGCTGTGCACTCGCTGGTGAGCCGGCCTTTCAACCGAAGCAGGGCGCGCAATTCAGTTTTTGCTTCCCAGGTTCCGTGCAAGGCTTTAAGGTCCAATGCGGCGAGGCCAAACTAAGTAATTTGAAGGGCGAGGCTCTGCATATTTCCGGCAAAGCGGGTGCTCGGGTTGGCACACCAGTTTTCGCGCCCTCGAAGGACGTCGCCGATTACTTTGAAAAAGCCCATTACAAACTGATGGCCTCACCGAGAATATTCCCCGGTCAGGACGTATTCGCCCGCGTGAGCGGCCCAGGATCGAACTTATACGTAGCTTACTATGGAGAAGACGACGAGATCTGCTATGTCGATGCCGATCCCGAGCCAAGCGATGCAAAAGACTTCGTGCTACGAGTGCCGGAAGTACCTGGCCCGATTTTCGAAGTTGGCGTGCGTTTGAACGAGGACGTCGCGTTTGACCTGGACCACGTCAGTTGGAGAGGCAATCCCAATGTGACGTTCGAGCGGCCAAAACACAAGGGCGTGATGTGGCGACGAGCTTGGGTAGATGCCGTAGACCAGTTGCTTGGCTGGTCGGAGATGTTCCGTCTGGTACAGAACGAAGGCCTGGGTATGATCTCTCAGGGAACCCGCGAATGGACAGACTACACAGTCAGTGCCGACGTAACGCCCCATTTGGTCTCTCTTGCGGGTGTGGCCGCGCGAGTGCAGGGATTAACCCGTTTTTATGCATTGGTGGTGACGCGAGAACAGAAAGTGCGGCTGCTTAAGTTTTTACACGAAGAAACCGTGATCGCTGAGACCGATTTCCACTGGTCATTTGGAGACACGTTAGAGATGACTCTGAGTGTGATTGAAGACCGTTTGGTGGGTTCGATAAATGGCCAAACTTTGCTAACTGCGCATGACTCGGCACTGGATGCAGGCGCTGTCGGGCTGGTGGTCGCGGATGGTCGTAGCGCTACGCATAAAATCCGAGTGTCTAGTCCTGATTAGAAGAGACCAATGGTATAAGTCCTGTTTTAGCCCGCCTCGCGGTAAGCGAAGCAGTTAATCTCTGCCTCGCGCTAGATGAACGCGAGTAATTGATTTGCTTAGATCTTGCGCGATGTCGCTGTTGTGGGCGAATCGCAATGGCGGTTTTTAGCTGCGACAACATCGGATATTCGGTCAGAGATGCTGCGCTACGATCGAAGACGACTCCATCGGGGCGAGTCAATCTTGCTGCTGTGAGGCGCATGAAAACTGCGGTGGTGGATTGCGGGTGACGTTTCAGCAATTGATGTTTTGATAGGTTCTGGCATCCTGCGGAGATGTTTCATTTCGCCGGATTTCGCATGCGGCTGCACACGTCTGGAGGAACCGATGCAAGCGATGGCAATACCGCAGCACGCTGAACTTATAGCGGCTGCCCAGCAATTACAGGAAGAACTTGAGCAGCGCAGTGCCGAAATCGATCAACTTCGGCAGCTTCCCCAAGATTTAGCCGACAAGCTGGCGCACCTTGGGTTTTATCGTCTGGTGGTGCCCGAAAGTTTAGGCGGTCTGGGCACATCTCCTGAAACCTTCTGCAAAATATGTGAAACGTTGGCAATGGCTAACGGGTCGACGGCATGGTGCGTCTTTATCGGGGCGACTTCGCAATATTTATTTGGGGCATTACCGCCCTCGCAATTGCAAACCATGCTCACCAACCCGAATGTCATTACCAGTGGTGTATTCGCCGACAGTGGCACCGCGTTGGCTGAAGAGCGGGATGGACAAGCGGGTTATCGAATAAATGGGCATTGGCGCTGGGGTTCGGGGTGCCGAAACGCGGAATGGATTTCTGGTGGTGTACATGAGGTCGATTTGGATGGGGAGCGGGTGCAGCGCAACGCGGCCTTGACGCGAGTGTTTTTTCGACCGGAAGAAATCGATATTCAGGATAACTGGCATGTATCGGGTCTGCGGGGTTCAGGCTCCAGCGACTATATTGCGAAAGATGTTTGGGTGCCCGCTGAACGTTTGGCGGGTGATGTCGAGGACACTGCGAACGCTCGATTGCCGATCTATCAATTTCCTAAGTTCGCATTATTGGGCATTCCGATCGGTGCGATCTGCCTGGGTATGGCTCGGGCCAGCATTACAGAGGTTGTGGCTGAATCGAAAAAGAAGACGCCTCAAGGCAGCCGTAGGCCGCTGTCGCTGCGCGCTTCTCTACACATTGACGTCGCCGAAGCGGATACCTCATTGCGCGCTGCCCATGCGCTGTTTTACGAAAATATTCGCGAAGGCTGGCGGCACGCGCAGACTGCGCCTGGCACGCTGGAACATCGCTGCGCGATGCGTACGGCAACGGTGCACGCGGTTACCACTGCCATTCACGTCATAGATCGTATGTATACACTCATGGGCGGCTCGTCGGTATTTGAGACCTCCTGTCTGCAGCGCCATTTTCGCGATGTGCATGTGGCTTCGCAGCACATGATGGTCGGCGAACCGATCATGGAATTGGCTGGCCGGGTCATGCTGGAGCTGGACGATCAAGCGTTTGGACTCTGATGCGCTGGCTGCGCATAAACATTAGTTGGGATTCACCTAGGACAAACGTCATTAAGGGTCGTTATGGAACTTAAATTTGGACTCGCAACCCCCAGTAATCTTTGGTCGTTGGCATGGCAGGATCGTCAGCAGGCGCTGAGCACGATTGTCGACTCTGGTTTCGATCATATTTTCATGGCTGATCATGTGTCTTTTCGCGATGGTTCGGGTACAGACGGCTTCGTTGAGGTGGCGTCGTTGTCACAGTTAAACCCGGATATAGGGGTGATGATCAGTATCTATCTGTTACCGCTGCGTCACCCTTTGCCAGTCGCGAGACAGTTAGCCAGCATGGCGAGGATAGCGCCCGGACGGATGATTTTTGGCGTCGGTATAGGGGGTGAGGACCGTCACGAGTCCGAGGTCTGTGGCGTCGATCCGCGTCGGCGGGGTGTTCGTGCAAACGAATCGCTGGAGATCATAAAAGGATTGTTGGCGGGCGGTCCAGTCAGCTTTGCCGGCCGTGAATTTGAGGTCACCGACGCCATCATCAAACCGAGGCCGCGTCAGCCGATCCCGATTTTAGTTGGCGGTCGCTCAGATGCGGCGCTGACTAGAGCAGCAAAATATAGTGAAGGTTGGATCGGCGTGTGGTGCTCGTCCAAGCGATTCTCCGACGCGGTCGATATCGTGCAGCGAGAAGCGCAGGTTTTGGGGCGCAATGCGGTGCCCTGGTGCCATGGCTATCAACCGTGGGTTGGGGTTGATCTGAAGGATTCGAAGAAAGCCTATGCAGCGGTAAAAGCCGGTATGGAAGGGTTCTATCACATACCCTTCGAAAAATTTGAGCGTTACACCCCATCCGGCACGCCGGCTGAGGTAGCCGAACAACTGGCGCCATACATCGAGTCTGGTTGCCGGCTGTTTAACTTAAAAGTCTGTGCGGAACACGCAGAAGATGAAGTGGCACTTGGCGCGCTTGTGGTCGAGCAACTGCGTCGTTATGCGCCGTCGCTGAAGGTGCAGGCCTGAATTTGCTCATTCCGAGTCGGTTGCTGCTGCTGTTCGCCTAACGCTATACCGTCAAAACTATAACGCCCACCGAGTAGGCCAGAAAAAATAACGACCAAAGCGGAAAACGCTGCGGCGTGCTGATCACCAAAGCCATGAGCGCCATACCCAGCGAAGGTATTATCAACGACGGCAGCACTGCGTGTTTATACATTGCGATATTGACGTACGGTCCAACGAAAAAATACAGCAGCATAGAAAAAGCAGAGAGGCGGCCAAAGTTTTGGCTCTCTTGGAGCATGTTAAGAGGTTCGCCCTCTGGATTAGTTAAGGCCATTTCCGCCGCACCGTATATGCATGAAGAACCGAACACTAAAATTATGAAATCAAGGAAGGCCCATTCTTCGATGACCCGCAAGCCCCAACCGATCCACCAGAGGTGCAGAATATAGAGCATTACACTGAAGGCCCAGATCGCCGATGACCAGTGAAAGACCACGTGCTCGCGAGCTCTAATCAAGGCTGTAAGGGAGCGCAGCATGCGGGTAATCGCCAGACCCAAAATGATCGACACCGCAATGAAAATATACTCATGTTGAGTCATAGGGTGTTCTCGAGAGGGCGAGGAATGCAAGGGCCGCCGTTACAAGCTCATAACCGAACGCGGCGTGGGAATAAGCGGTGACAGGCTGTACCGTCGCCAAAATAGCGATCATGCGGGCCATGGCGAGTGCCCCCATTGTCAGGCCCAGTGCCATCAATCCTGATCGGTAAAATTCACGGTTGAAAAATGCGAGTAGGCAAAACAAACCGATACCTGTTTGCAGGCCGCCATACATGCCAGCGACCTCGGCGAAAGCGTCACCGGTAGGCACCTCTAACCCGGTAAAGCCTGCCGGCACGTTCGGGTCAAACAAGCAAATTGTTCCATAGGCGATGAAGATCAACGCTGAGGCGCCTAGAAGGATTCGCCCGAATGACATCGACATAATTTTACTCGACGCAATAACCGTTGCGGAGCATGCTCCGAAGCGGGTGGGTTCGGCGTGAAAAGGACGTTACAAAAAGCACGGATGCCTCTAATCTAAAAGTCGATCGGATCAAATTTTTAATTTTCCCAGAAAAAAAGAGGACTGCGGCTATGTGGAAATATAAGGGCCAAGAACGCCCGCCTTTCGCGATCAGCCCTGCCGCCGGCCAGGAGTCGGTATGGGACTATCCCAGACCGCCGGAGTTGATGGCCGACAATAGAACGATCGAAGTAAGGGCCAAAGACGGTGCGTTGATCGCCCGCAGCAACAGCAGCTTCAGGGTATTAGAAACGGCCAGTCCGCCGACTTTCTATTTGGCGCCAGAATCCATCCTCGAGCCACTGATTGCTGTCGAGGGCTCGAGTTTTTGCGAATGGAAAGGGCGAGCGTCGTATTTTTCGCATCGCGACATCAGGCTAGCGTGGCGTTATGACAACCCGTCAGATCGATTTATGCCCATTGACGGGTGGTATTCGTTTTATGCCTCGTTAGCCGATTGTTTCGTTGATGGCGAGCGAGTTCAGGCGCAAGACGGAGATTTTTATGGCGGCTGGATCACGCCGGAGGTGGTTGGCCCATTCAAAGGGGATCCCGGCACCTTGGGCTGGTGACGCGGAAAATGACTGCGCGCTGGGTACTCAGCGGAGCGAACAATTTGGGGGCGTAACGCCCTGCCAATGAACGAAAAATTGGAACTGAGCGAATGAAAGTGACCCGTGACATGCTGCATGCTGATCTGCGGCCATACCACAGCCGTGTCAGTCGGTTTGAGACCCTGATTAAGTACAAGTGGCTGACCAAGCTCGTGAATTGGTTGCTCAAACGTTTGGTTGCCGGCAAGGATAGGCAGGGTTTGCATTGTGATGAAGTGTACATTCCAAGCAGTGACGGACGCTGGCAGATCCGCGCTCGCGTCTACAAGCCGCAACAGTATGAAGGTGCGCTGCCGTTGCTGCTGTATGTCCATGGCGGCGGCTACATTTTGGGTAATCCGGAGATGTCGGTCGACCTGATCGAGCGTTTTATCAACACGAGGCCCTGCGTTGTCGTTGCGCCGGATTACCGCAAGGCTTATACCGAACCGTATCCAGCAGCGTTCAATGATTGTTACGAGGCCCTGATCTGGGCGAAAAATAATGCCGCCGAATTGGCTGTAGATCCCGACCGAGTCATTATCGCGGGTCATAGCGCCGGTGGAGGTCTAGCTGCGGCGGTTACGCTGAAAGCGCGAGACACCGGAGACGTGAATATCGCTTTTCAGATGCCAATATACCCGATGATTGATGACCGACAACCCGATGA
>DEBN01000022.1 GCA_002348825.1 Gammaproteobacteria bacterium UBA2955 | reverse complement strand
GCGCCCAAATAACCGCGGCGCAAACTGCCGTGCATGCCCACAAAGTTACTGCGCTCGGTTAAGCCGGGCTCGCGCACCAAAGCAGCGGCTATGTTTGGCAATGGCCCAATCGCAATGATTGTAAGCGGCTCCTCGCTGCCCATAACGGTATCGCAGATCGCACCGACGCCATCCGAGTAAAGTGGCCCGGGATAGTCTGTCAATTGATAATCGCCTAACCAGCCCGGGTGCCCGAGGGGGGCGTGATCCAACGGCAGGCCAATGCCAATAGGCACATCCTCACGTCCCGCGACCCGCAACATCTTCGCCACCAACGCAGCGCGATGATGTGTATCACCTGTCGAAGTAGTAATGAGGCGGATATCCAATTCCGGGCAACGCAATAAAAACGCCAACGCCCAGACATCGTCTACGTCCGTACCAATGTCGGTATCAAGGATTACAGGTATCGGCATTATTGGACTCTCCGATTAGGCGGACAAGGCGGCTATAAACTCCGGGCCAACGCCACAACAACCACCGATGATACTGGCGCCGGATCGTCGCCAAGTCGACACAAACCCAAGATAGTCCTCTACGCTCATCTCGGTGGGTTCAGTCTTGATTTCGTTATCAAGTGTCCAGCCCGGAGGCACATGAAACCGATTCGGATACGCACCAGTGGGTGTGTTCGTTAGTGGCGCTAATTCCTCCAAGGCAACAGAAATAGCATTGGGGTCTGTGCAGTTAAACAAAAATGCATCGACGGCGTAGGGCTCGAGCGCCGCAACCACTTGGGCCATGCCCTCGCTGCTGCGCAAACCGCCACCCGGCTGGTCAGCTAACGTCATTGCCACCCATAAGGGTTTGTCCGGGTCCGTCAGACGGACGGACGAGGCTGCATTCACAGCTTCCCGAACCGAAGACATGGTTTCGCAGATATACAAATCAACATCTGTCGCAAGCGCTTTGACAATTTCTGCGTATATGGGACGTGCTTCGTCGTCAGGAGGGACAAGATCCGGCCGATAGCTTTCGCTCAGAGGGGGCACGCAGCCGGCGACCTTTACCTCTGTGGCAGCAGCATCGGCCACCTCGCGCGCCAAGCGCGCAGCTATGCCGGTGAGCTCGACATAACGCGCTTCCATATTTTCTTTGGCCAGATAGCTGGGCACCGTCGAATAAGAATTGGTGATGATCACCTGCGCACCCGCATTTACATAGTCCTCATGAACAGCTCGGACCACCTCGGGCTTTTCCAGCAAAGCTTTGGCCGACCAAAGT
The DNA here is from genome assembly GCA_002348825.1 of Gammaproteobacteria bacterium UBA2955. Taxonomy (GTDB): domain Bacteria; phylum Pseudomonadota; class Gammaproteobacteria; order Pseudomonadales; family Azotimanducaceae; genus UBA4421. Next base: position 2,707 of record DEBN01000022.1, on the reverse strand, counting down.
CCTCCAGAGGGGAATCCTCGCCGAATGAGCTCGCCGCCCATTCCTCCATCCATAATGGTCAATTCAGCAGACATATTTCCTTTCTCTCTTTATGTGCGAGCGTTCCCAAGAGGCGCGCGCTCGTCCCACGCCAGCCGCCCTGAAGCACAAATTTCACCGGGCGCGCACCGCACGGCAGGCCATATCTAGGGCGTTTCGGGGCAAGCTGCGATCGCCCTTATTTAAGCTGCGCGATAATAGCCAAAATGCTGCACTAAAAGCTTCAAAAAATTCATCACAACTGGCTCAATATTCATCTTCGATTGAAGACAAATAAATGACCACTAACCGACAACTCAAAGCGCTATTGCAGCGCACCTAACGGAGCCTCGATATGACTAAGGTACGTTACCTAACCGAGATGGGCATGGGTGTGGATGTTCACGGCGGCGATTACACCAAAGCCGCCTGTCGCGCTGTCGCCGATGCATTGCGCCATTCATCGCTGAACTTTTTTCAGGCGCTAAAAAAGACCCATGATGATATGCATATCACTGTGAAAATCGGTGTTATGGAACCAAACTTGGTGGATAGGGAGACCGTTGCGGAGCAGGTGCCCTACGGTACCGTGACGGTGGAGACCGGCATCGGCGGCATGAACATCGATGCAGTGGACGGTGGCGATATTTTAGTCATCGCCAATGCGGGCATTCTGGTGCACTTTAACGATTAATACGCTTATCCGAGCGTAACCGACGCCGGTCACAAATCCAGCACCGCCTAAACCGCGCTTCGGCGTGCCCGAAAAAACATCTTAGCGATCTATTCTTGTTCTCCCGATGGCTGTTTCGCACGCGCCTCGTTCAAACGATCAAAGAAAAAGTCCCGCAGCAATTCAATGCTCGCCATATTGCCGTAATTCGGCCTCACTAACAGTGCGATTTCTCGATGGGGTCCGGGTTGTTCGAGTCTAGACGACGTGAGCATTGGATTAGCGCTCACAAGTGGCCCCAACGCCATCTCTGGCACCAACGTTTGGCCGAGCTTGCATCCCACCAGACCAACGAGAGTCGTCAAGCTTGAGGCGCCCGTATTGATGGTGCTTTCGGCAGCGATACGACAAAGTTCCAACACCTGATCAGTAAGACAGTGACCCTCGTCCAACAACATAAGCTCACCAGGATCGATTTCCTTCGCTCCAATGCCGTCGACCGCGCGGGACTGTCGATCACGGTGGCTGACTAGGAAAAAATCTTCACTCCAGAATTTAAGAGACAACAAGCCTTGCAGCGGAAACGGCAGCGCGAGAATGGCCGTATCCAGTTCACCGGACTTGACGCTCTGGACAAGAGATTCCGAGGTGGACTCCGCAATCTTTAGAGTCAAATCCGGGTATTGCTGCTGTAGTTGGGGCAGCACCAGCGGCAACAAAAACGGCGCAATCGTCGGAATTACCCCAACGGCGAGTCGCTGTGAAAGGGGTCCGGAAAAACCGGCGGCGAGTTCATTGATATCCTCCATCTCCGATCGAACTCTTTTTGCTTTTTCTAAAAACGAGCGGCCAAACGGCGTTACCAATACTTTTTTGTTGTCGCGTTCGAATATCCTGGCGCCCAGCGAGCGCTCTAATTGCAAAATTGAATTGCTCAAGGTCGATGCGGAAATGAAGCAGTGACCCGCCGCTTTTTTAAAGTTTAGAGTTTTTTCGATCTCGAGCGCGTAGTTCAACTGCTTAAACGTGACCATCAAAGCTCCAATGTTTCAAAAAATAGAACGTATAGATCAATTTATCTAACTTTACCAATACTACAAATCCCAATAGTCTATTCACTCTTTCAACAACCTTGCGAGGCTCGGTATGGGCTTAATAAACACACCAATGAAAGCGTTTACAGCAGATGCATTCAAAGATGGCGAATTTGTAACCGTTAACAGCGATGATCTGAAAGGAAAATGGGCTGTGTTCTTTTTTTATCCGGCCGACTTTACCTTTGTTTGTCCGACCGAACTGGGCGACGTGGCCGACTACTATGAAGAATTTTTGTCGCGCGACGTAGAGATTTACGCGGTTTCTACCGACAGCCACTTTTGTCACAAAGCTTGGTGGGACTCGTCTGAGACCATTAACAAAGTCAAATACACCATGATCAGCGACAACACCTTCGAGATATCCAAAAATTTCGACGTGCTTCGAGAGGGCGAGGGGCGAGCAGACCGCGGCACCTTCATCGTCGACCCGGACGGCATCATCCAAGCGATGGAGATAACCGCTGAAGGTATCGGGCGAGACGCTGACGATCTAATGCGTAAAGTAAAGGCAGCGCAGTATGTTCGCGCCCACCCCGATGAAGTGTGCCCCGCTAAATGGAAAGAAGGCGAAGCAACGCTTGCGCCCTCCCTAGACCTAGTGGGCAAAATCTAGAGCGCAGCTCGAATCCAAGATAACCATCTGAACCCAATAACGCAGGCGATCAATGAGCAGCGAATTACTGTCGAGCGACATTCTGAAAGCAGTAACCACCTATGTGGCGGACCTAAAAAAACCCGTCACCTTCGTGTTGCAGACCGGAACCCACGACAAGCGCAGAGAACTGGTAGATTTTCTCTCGGCAATCGCTGCAACCTCGCCATTGTTGACACTTGAGCAGCGCGACACCGGCGGATCTTTGCGAAGCCCAATCAGCTTCTCCTTGGAGGCAGATGGCGAGGCCACTGGCATTACGTTTTC
>DEBN01000189.1 GCA_002348825.1 Gammaproteobacteria bacterium UBA2955 | reverse complement strand
ATGTCGTTAGAGGCCGCGAAATACAACATTCGCGTCAACGCCCTAGCACCAGGCTATTTTCTCACCGACGTCAGCCGTATCCTGCTGGAATCACCCATGGCCGAAGAATTTGTCAAAGGGATTCCGATGCGGCGCACTGGTAACTTTCCGGATCTCGACGGCCCGCTGCTGCTGCTGGCCAGCGACGCTTCGCGCTATATGACCGGCTCGGTTCTGGTTGTAGACGGCGGCCACATCTGTGCCTCGTTGTAGTGATTCCACTGGCTCTTAACTTTAAGGACAAACCATGAGTGATATTCATCCTTTCACCATCAGCATAAGTGACGAAGTCATCAACGACCTGAAGACACGTCTTAACGCCACTCGTTGGCCCGACCAAGAAACCGTCGAAGATTGGACTCAAGGTGTGCCTTTGGACTACCAAAAAAATCTCATGGCCTATTGGGCCAGCGATTACGATCATCAGCGCTTAGCCAACCGATTGAACGCCTACGATAACTTCGTCACCGAAGTGAACGGGCTGGACATTCACTTTTTACACGTGCGTTCGAGCCATGAGCACGCCCGTCCGCTGCTACTTAGCCACGGCTGGCCCGGTTCCATCGTCGAGTTCCTTAAGGTTATCGGGCCGCTGACCGAGCCGCAGGATCACGGATTGGACCAAAACCAAGCTTTTCATCTGGTGATCCCGTCGCTGCCCGGGTACGGGTTTTCCGGCAAACCCACTAAAACCGGTTGGAGCGTGGAGAAAATGGCGGACACTTTCGCGATGCTGATGGCGCGCCTCGGGTATGACCGCTACCTCGCTCAAGGTGGCGACTGGGGTTCGGCGATCACCTCGGCCATCGGCCGCCAAGATACCGAACATTGCCTTGGCATACACCTAAACATGGTCTTAGCGCCGCCAGACCCCGGCGCGAAAGATTTAACAGAACATGAGATGTCTGCGCTTGCAGGCCTCGCCCACTATCAGGAATGGGACTCCGGTTACTCTAAACAGCAAGCCACTCGGCCCCAAACACTCAGCTACGGCTTAGCAGACTCGCCGAGCGGTCAGGCGGCATGGGTTCTGGAGAAATACTGGTCTTGGACAGATTGTGACGGCGATCCGGCAAACGTGCTCAGCCGAGACGAGATGCTCGATAACATCATGGTGTACTGGCTCAACAACACCTCGGCGTCATCCGGTCGCCTGTACTGGCACAGCTTCGGCAAAGGTGCGCAACAAACCGAGATCAAGGTACCCATGGGCGGCACGATTTTTCCTAAAGAAATTTTCCGCACCAGTCAGCGTTTCGCAGAACGGTTATACAAGAACATCGTGTATTGGAACGAGCGCCCAAAAGGCGGCCACTTTGCTGCCTTTGAGCAACCCGAGATTTACGTGGAAGAGATCCGCGCCTGTTTTGCGAAAATTTAAGCGCTGGCGGCGCTCAGCGACTCGCCCTCTACGGTGATGCGGTGCATAAGACGCCGCTCGCCGTGGTAGTCGTTTACCGCGAGGTGCCAGGTCGCTCTATTATCCCAGAACGCTAATGAACCGGCTTGCCAGTGAAATCGGCAGGTATGCTCGGGACGTCCAATGTGCCGGTACAAATATTCCAGCAGCGGCTCTGACTCCTGCACGGTCCAGCCCACAAAATGCGTGGTAAACCCTGGGTTCACATACAGGACTTCACGACCCGACAATGGATGCCGAATGACCACCGGATGTTCCGCGTCTTGGGTTGCTTGATCCGCGTTGGCAAAGAGCCCCGACATGTCGTCCGGTATCGGTGCTGTCTTGCCAAACACGTGGCGAGACGAATGTACCGCGCGCAAAGATCTCAGTGTAGTTTTTATACCTTCGGACAGCGTATCGAAGGCCGCGGCACAACTGGCGAACAAGGTATCGCCGCCCATTAACGGCACCTCCTTGGCGTAGAGTAGCGATCCGAGCGCCGGGATCTGATCGTAGGAATGATCGGTATGCCAGCCACCGCCAATATTGAATTTTTGCTCCGGCTCTTTGCGCACCTCCGCAATTTGCGGGTAATTTTCTACCGGCGTAAAAAATCTGTTGACGTTAATCACACCCCATCGCTGTGCAAAATTTATATGAGCTTCTGGCGTTAATTGTTGGCCATGAAAAAACAACACGCTGTGCCGGGCATAGGCCTCGCGCAGCTCGGCAAAAGTCTCATCATCAAGATAATTCAAATCGATATTGCTGACTTCGGCACCCACCGCCCCCTGAGGCGTTACCTTTATGCTCATTGTTTCCCCTCCCCGTGTACATAGGCATGATCCAATACCTTCTGCATGTGTCAAGTTGCACATCACCTTTTAGACGTTATTTCCGCGTCTGCGCGTTTAGGCACTGGCGGTGGCACAAAAAATATCATCAGGCCAGAGGCTACGTTTAATCCGGCCACCACCATTAGCGCGCCGATATACTCCCCGTACACGTCTCGGTAGTAGGATACAAGCCATGGGGCTGCCGCACCGATTGCGAGCGCATAAGGCATTGCCGCTCCACGAATTCCGCCCAAATAACGCCGGCCAAAAAAAGACGCCCAGATCACCTCCTGCATAGGGATCATGCCCCCCCAACCCAATCCCAGCAAAAAGAACGCGGCATAGATCCAAAATATGTGTTGCTGAGCTACCGCAAAGACGATGCAGTAAAGCGCTACACCGCACATTGAGGCGGACATCGCAGCGAGGGGCTTGGCGGGGCTCCGATCGATCAGATACCCCCATAAAGGTTTCGACAGCATCGCCGGAACCGATGCAACGGCAATGGCCCAAGCTGCGACATCGCGACTCAGACCATTGTCGGTTAGGTACGGGAGCGCCAACAACAGCACGACAATGATATTGATTGAGAAACAGCCGAAAGCGACGACAAGAGCGTAGAAGGAAAATGTCCGCAGGGCCTCGCCACGTGTATAGGAATTGGCGAACTCTGTTGCCGCGAGACGGCCGGCACCCGCCTCTAGTTGCTGCTCTGTGAGGCCATCCGGGTATAACCCAATGTCTTCGGGCGCTCGGCGCATCGTTAAAGCCACCGGGTACATTAACACTGCGGCGCCTACGCCGAGCACAACCCAAGCCTGTCGCCAACCAATGGTATCAACGAGGTAGGTCGCCAGCGGCGTCAAAATAATGCCACCAAACGACACACCCATTGCGGCAATCGCGACAACGATGCCGCGCTTAACAACGAACCATTTAGACAGCGTTACATTGACAACCAAGTTACCGATCATGGCACAGCCCGCGGTGACCACGACGCCATTGAGAAACCACCATGCCCAGAGGGAACTGATCCAGGTGTGCAAGCACAGACCCGTAGCCAGCACCGTCGCTCCTGTCAGCATAATCGGCCGGCCGCCAAGTCGATCGACCTTGGCGCCAATAAACAAGCCTACCGCCGCCATGACTAACTGACCAATGGTACGGGTCAACGTAAACTCAGCGCGCGTCCAACCCATTTCAGCAATCATGGGTTCCATAAACGCACCGAGCACGTAACTGTATATGCCGATCGCCACGAATTGGGCGACGAACGCCGCACCGACTAGGTAATAGCCGTAATATATCGGTTTCTGCAAAGCAGCTCCCCGCGGCCCCGTTTAGGTGAACGACGCCAATTTCTTGGGCGGACTAAGCGCTCAGCGCTGCGATCACCTCATCCACAATCGCGTCTGCCTTGGAGGTCATCTGCTGATCGTCTGCGTCCTGAATCGGATGCGCAACAAACACCCGCTTCGCATCGCGCATGCCCAGCGCTTCTGCCTGAGTCTGCGCTGCATCAGTAAATTCGGACGATGCAATAGAAACTGCTGGGGTACCCTGAATCTCAAACCATACCGTGTCATGCAAACTGCACGTGGTACAAGAGCCTCAGTCAGCCAGCGCTTCCACAACAAAGTCGTTGGCGGCTTGAATTTCCGCGCGCAGCGCGTCGGGCGCAGGCTTGGAAAACGTCGGCTTTGTGTAGCGGGTGATTTCCACCTGCGGTAAGCGTTGTTCGAAGGCCTCTTGCAGCCGATCGAGCAGCACGCTGCCGCGCGGCTTTGAGATATCTAAAAATGCCACTCTGCCTTTGATCACCTCGGGGCGCGGCGTAATTTGCCGTTCCAGCGGTACGGCCTCATTGGTGGGATCGAGAATCGTTAACGACATATCTTTGCTCCTGTTTTGCCTAAGTTTACAAAAACCTGATGAGTTAGGTGCCAATTTTTTGTGAGACCGGGATGGAACCGCGACTACCCGTTAACCAACCATGAAAGCTACCGGTGAATTTTCCTGCCTCACTGCCGGCGACGACGATGTAAATGTCCTCATCGTCTTTGAACTTTTCAACCACCCGATCCAACTGCTCGTCGCTCATTTGCGCCGCCTGAGCAGGTTTCAGGCCCACCCCAGATTGGTCATCCGCCACGAGTTGACGATAGGTTTTGGCGCTGACTTCCTGCATGCGCCTGCGCAATTCCGCCTTGCTGAAACCGCCGCCTCTTTCGAAGGTATCCACGTGTTCCGGCGACACGACCATTAGCGTGTTGGTGAAACTGTAGGCCCGGTCATTCAATATCGTTCGACTCGCCTGACCGAGCGTGCCCGCCAACGCCGGCCCGTCCAATGATCCTTCATCAATTGTGAGCACTGGTCCGCTGGTCATGGCAAAAATGGTCACTACCGAGTCATCGGGCTGATAGCCGCGCTCTACATGCAAAGGTTCCCAACAGGAGCGCTCTTCCCACTCGGCGAAACACATGGTGAATTTCATCGGATTAGACAGTGTGGAACGCTCGGTGCCGCCTGGTATCGCGCCGCCAATGTTGCGCACGGTTAGGCGCAGCGCACGGCCAATGGTGGCGTTGGCTCGATTGCCCTGACCCAGGGCACCGATGCCCATATTCATACCGATACGGTGTCGAATCGGGCCGTTGACTACCATTACTGGACTCGCGCCCATAGTGGTTGCCATGACCCCGTGGATATTGAAGTCATCGGTACATACAGCCTCGACGGCCGCGATGACCACCGGGAGGTACTCTGGCTTACAGCCTGCCATGACACAGTTAATCGCGATCTTTTCTACCGTTACCTCACCCATATTCGGCGGCATAATCGCAATGACCTCTTGCGCATCTCTGGTGGTACCAGCGAGCATGCGCACTACCCGTTCGGGCGTGGGCGGGATGACGGGGAGACCGTCGGAGAATCCCTGATCGAACATAAATTCGAATTCGTCGTCAAGACTACCGACGTCGATACGACGCGCACGAATCGGGCTATTTTCGGCCTCCGCCAACAACCGCTCTGCATGGGTCGGGTCTACCGACAAAGAACCACACCCCGGCCGCCATTCCGGCAAGCTCGCCCAGTCTATGGAGATTGCGTCGGTTTGATGTTGAGCGGCGAGTTCGTTGACCACACGCTGCCAGTCGTCTCGTACAAAGCCCACTTGCTCAGCCACGGTTGCGCCATTACTGCCTGTGACCAAAAGCGTCGGCACGGTTTCAATATCCGTCGCAAACGACACCTTCAGGGCGCTGTCGTCGAGCAGAGCAAACGGCGGCGCGTATTCTTGCTGCAACTGCAGATTGCCGTCGACGGTTTGACCGACAACTAAAAATTCCAGGTGTTGCGACAAAGCATCGTGCATCGCCGCAAGCACGGGCATAACTTCTCGACAGGTCGGACAGTCTTCTTTGATAAAGCACACTACGGTCGGGGCTTTGCCAGAGAAACCGCGACTCTCACCGGTCATGTCGGCTAACTGAAATGGCGACAATGCAAGCATACTCCCCCCTCAAGGTGTAAAACGGGTGTTGACGAACACCAAGTCTATACCGAGTATTAAGCAACTTTGGAACTATTTAAGGGGAGTGCCATGGCCGAGAGTGCGGCTGAGTTGCGTGAATTTCGTCAGGATGTCAGTGGTTGGCTGGCCGAGAACTGCCCTAACGGGGCAAAAGGACCGGGGCAACAGTCTATTGGCAGCACGAAAATAACCTTAGAGCGAGATGTCGCATTGTGGTTAGAGCGTTGCGCGGAAAAAGGCTTTACCGCCCCCACTTGGCCGACCGAATATGGCGGTGGCGGTCTCAGTAACGCGCAGGCGAAAATTCTTTATGAAGAAATGGGCGCGATGAATGCGCGAACTCCACTGGTGGGCATGGGCATGTCTATGATCGGCCCAACGTTACTGGAATACGGCAGTGATGCACAGAAAGCTGAACATCTGCCAAAAATAATTCGCGGTGAGCTGCAATGGTGCCAGGGCTACTCCGAGCCGAATGCTGGCTCTGACCTTGCCGCACTGAATTCCCGCGCCGAGGACAACGGCGATCACTTTGTGATCAACGGGCAAAAGATTTGGACTTCAGGCGCGGCCACCGCCGATTGGATGTTCGCATTGGTGCGTACAGATTTTGACGCGCCGAAACATGAGGGCATCAGTTTTGTATTGCTGACAATGGACCAGCCTGGCGTCACGGTTAAACCTATTCGACTGATATCCGGATCCTCACCCTTCTGCGAAACGTTCTTCGACAATGCTATCGCGAGCAAGGACAACTTGGTGGGTGAACTGAACAAAGGCTGGACCGTGGGTAAACGACTGCTGCAGTTCGAGCGCTCGGGCATCGGCGGCCTCAGCGGTGGCGCTCGGCCAAGTCAAACCGGTAGCAGCTTGGCAGACGTCGCTAAACAGTACATTGGCGAAACTAACGGACGCATCAGTGACCCGACAGTACGCGAGCAAGTCACTAAACTGAACATGAACCGGGCGGCGTTTCGTCTCACCGCGTTGCGCGCCAATGCCGAAAACAAGTCCGGCACACCCGGTGCAGCAACATCTATTTTCAAACTCTTTGGTGCTGCACTACAGCAAGACGGTGCAGAACTAAAACGCGAGTTGATGGGCTTTCGCGGTCTGGGCGCTGACACCAATAACGGTTTTAGCGATTCTGAACTGACCGCAACGGAAGAGTGGCTGCATACCAAGGCAACCACCATCTACGGCGGCAGCAATGAGATTCAAGCGAATATTATTGCCAAGCGGGTACTGGGGTTACCCGAATAAAAAAACTCCGAGGGGGGCGCAATGCCAGCAGTTGTAGGCTACACATCGATTGAGGTTTCAAGCTTAACCCCGCACATCGGCGCGGAGATCGCTGGCGTAGATTTACGGCAGCCACTAAGCAATGAGCAGTTCAGCGAAATTTACCGAGCTTGGCTGGATTGGCAGGTATTGGTGTTTCGCGGTCAGGACATCGATCGCGAGCAGCACAAACAGTTTGCGCGAAAATTCGGCACGCTGCACGTGCACCCTATGCAGCACAGCTACGGTGGCGACCCGGAAATACTCAAGGTGAAAACCACTAAAGATTCAGCTTATACCGCCGGCAACGCCTGGCACACTGACGTCACCTGCGATCCAATCCCGCCTATGGCATCCATGCTATTGATCAAGGAGCCGCCTGTTAACGGTGGTGGCGATACGCTGTTCGCGAACATGTACCTTGCCTACGACCTGCTCAGCGATGTCATGAAAGAGATGCTCGATGGTCTGGTTGCGGTACACGACGGCGCTATTCCCTACTTGGGGAACTACCGCGTTGCACCCCCAAGCGATGCCGAGTACCCAAAAAACGAACACCCAGTAGTTGTGACGCATCCGGAAACCGGTAAGAAAGTGCTGTTCATTAACAGCGGTTTCACCTCGCACATCAAGGGTATGCGCAACTGGGAAAGCCGCGCTTTACTGGATGCACTGTTAAACCACATCGCCACTACCGCGCGACTGACCTGTCGCGTGGAATGGCAGCCGAATACGCTGACGTTGTGGGACAACCGTTGCACCCAGCACCACGCGGTATGGGATTACTGGCCCGAAAGCCGGTATGGCGAACGCGTCAGTATCCTTGGCAATCAACGCCCTCAGGCGTGAAAACGCCCCGTATTCTGTTCGGGGTCTGGCGCGTCTGCTGAAGACTCTGCTGGTGCTGCAGCAGCCACCGACTCGAGCACTTGCTCCGAGTCTTCTTGGGTTGGAGCGTCGTGCACATCCGTTGAGGGCGTCGCGACACCGACAGGGTTGTCGGCGGACTGATGCGCGGCAACTTCTTCCGCCTCACCGCCCAATGAAGTTGCGCTCGAGGCTGTTGTCGCAGCCTGCTCCGGCAATGCCGGCGACACTAATGAATCCAACAATTTAGGCGCACCCGCCTCGCCACAAAGAACATTCGCACTCTTTGCCAGTTGTCTATGCAGGTCTTCATAGCTGCGGTTGAGTGCGCGAAATTTTTCGGCTGTATCTGTGAACTCTGCCGTGACCTGCTGCTTATACTCGGCGCGTTCTGCCTCGCTAGCCGCCAGCGCCTGCTCAAGCTCGACGATACGTGCATGGCCAAGGATGCCTGAGCGCAACAAAAAGTAGCCCAGCAACGCACCTGCAATAAAAGCCAGCGATGCGACCAACACCATGCTCATCGTTCCCAACTCAGTTACTCCCGAACACGCTTTTTACGAAAAAAAACCAGCTAGCACCCGACCTGAAGACGGAGTTTACCATCGACCGCAGAAATTCGATGCAAAGACTGGACGAAACTGCAAGAATCGCGCTCTTTTTTTTCGCGTAAGCACAACCAACATGGCTCACAGTCAGAAAACATCACTTATCGCGTTGTTGAAACCGGTAGCTGTAATGGGTTGGCCGATGGTGCTAACCCAGCTTTTCATTATGGGCACCGGATTCATAGATACGGCGATGGCTGGTCGTTACAGCGCGGTTGATCTGGCTGGCGTGTCTCTCGGCGGCAACCTAATGTGGCCACTGTTCTTTCTCGCAACCGGTATCAGCATGGCATTAATGCCGATTACCTCACAATTGCACGGCGCGAACCGTGTCGCTGAGGTAGGGCATCAACTCCGGCAAAACTTGTGGTTATGCCTAATTAACAGCACCCTATTGATCGTGGCCTTGCAATACGCAACGGCGCTGTTTCTCTACGCGGGTATTGAGCTGCGCACCGCACAAATCGCAGGAGATTATCTACACGGATTATCTTTTGGCATTCCTCCTGTGATCTTCTATATCTCGTTTCGCTATGTGCTCGAGGGGCTAGGCCATACCCGTCCGCCCATGATCATTGCCGCCAGCATATTGCCGTTGAATGCACTGCTCAATTACGCGCTGATATACGGCAAATTCGGTTTTCCAGAGCTCGGCGGTGTCGGCTGCGGCTACGCTACGGCACTCGTTTTTTGGATCGAGCTTGGGTTCATGTTGCTGTTTCTGCGTAAGCCCTACTTTAAGGCGACGCAATTTTTCGCCGTTTTTGAGGGTCCACAGCTGCAAACGATGGCGAAAATTTTCAGGCTCGGCCTGCCTATCGCGCTCACTGTATTTTTGGAAATGGCGTTGTTCGGCGTGATTGCTCTGTTCATAGCCAAGATTGGCGTCATTGAAATGGCTGCGCATTCCATCGCTGGCAACCTTAACTGGATGACCTACGTGATACCCATGGCTATCGGGAACGCCGCGAGCATTCGAATCGGGTTCCTCATCGGTAGCGACAATCTCGACGCCGCTCGCGACACTGGCTGGGCCATGCTTAAATTTGCGATTGCGTACGCGCTTACAGTCAGCGTGCTGTTGGTCGCGCTGCGCTATACGCTGGTCGGCGTCTATACCACGGACGCTGCTGTCACCGCCGTCGCCGTGGTGCTGCTGCTGTTTATTGCGGTATACCAAATAGTCGATGACACTCAGGCGGTACTGGTGAGCGCCTTGCGCGGCTATAAAGACACAACCGTACCCATGTTGATCAGCCTAATCAGCTATTGGGTATTAGCCCTACCTATAGGTTACGCGCTAGCCGAAGGCATTGTCGGCAACACGCCGTTAGGGGTGTATGGGTACTGGACGGGACTGACCCTTGCCCTAGCTGTGGTTGCGGTGGGCGCGGGCCTGCGACTGCGTTACATCAGCAGCAACTACCAAAGAATTCGCCAATTACGTGCAACCGAGACAGAACAAGCGACGCTTCAATGATCTTTGCAACCCATCGACGTGGACAACCCTAACCCCCAATACTATGCTCCAAGCATGGGGGTTTTTTGGAGACAACAAATGGCTTCGCAGCGAATTATCAGCACCGCCTTGGCCTTGGTCGCCATTATTACGGGAACCGGCGGACAGGCCGACGTGAAACGCACTGCCAGCGGTCAACCCGACCTGACCGGCACCTACAACGTCGCCACACTGACGCCGCTGCAGCGCCCCAAACGCTACAGTGAAAAACTGACCATAACGCCCGCAGAAGCCGAAAAAATTTCGGAATACTGGGCGCGCAACCTCGCCAAAGATGCCACTCCTTCGGACCCAGAGCGAGACGCGCCGCCAGAAGGCGGTGCGGAGATTTATGCCCCCGAGTTCAGTGGCGCCGCGGGCAAAGTGGGCGGCTACAACGCGTTTTACGTCGACATTGGCGAAAGCAATTTTAAGCTGGATGGCGAATACCGAACCTCGATCATCACGCATCCAAAGAACGGGCGCATGCCGAGCCTGTCGGCACAGGGCCAGCAGGCGGCAAAAGCGTTGCAGGCGTTTTACCACGAGAATACCGGCACCGCCTGGTGGATCGACTTACCCCAAGGCCCCTACGACGATCCCGAACTACGGCCCCTCGCGGAGCGCTGCATTATGGGCTTCGGTTCTACCTCCGGGCCGCCCGCGTTACCTGTTATGTACAACAACTTCAAACGTGTCGTGCAAACCGACGATCATGTCGTCATCATCAATGAGATGAACCATGACGCCCGCGTCATTCCCATACGCGAAACCAGCAAAACCTATGACATGCCGGGCTGGTTGGGTTCTTCTGTAGGACACTGGGAGGGCGACACCTTGGTGATCGAGACACAAAACTTTCGCGACGAACCCGGCCTGACGCTGGCGAGCCGCGCACTTAAAGTGACCGAGCGTCTGTCGCGCATCGACGAGAATACGCTGCGCTATGCGTTTACCGTAAACGATCCTAATTGGAGCGAACCATGGGGTGGCGAATACCCGTGGCCGGCGACCGAGGAAAAGATGTATGAATACGCCTGCCATGAGGGCAACTACG
>DEBN01000110.1:2788-5027 GCA_002348825.1 Gammaproteobacteria bacterium UBA2955 | reverse complement strand
CCCGTTCCTCACTTTGGAGTGGTTCTGGATATTCCAACCTGGACATGTCTGCGCGATCGTCTGCTTGACTTGAAGGTTCAGTTTGTCATCGAGCCTTACATTCGTTTTGCTGGCGAAGTTGGCGAGCAGGCCACTATGTTCTTGTTGGATCCTTGCGGTAATGCGCTGGAATTCAAAGGATTTGCTGACATTGAAGGCGAGTTGTTTAAGGCGTGACAGATCTAAAGCAGGTCGCTGACTGCCTGGCAGAATTCGTTGGTGGACGCCTTCCCGCCCTGATCTTGCGGCAGCGTGCGCCCCTTTGAATAAACGGCGCGAATGGCTTGGCGCAGCCGCAGCGCCGCGTCTCCCAGCTCCAAATAGTCCAGCATCATAGCCGCGGAGAGCAGGGTCGCCGTTGGGTTAATTATGTTTTGTCCAGCGATGTCGGGAGCCGTGCCGTGAGCCGACTCAAAGTAGGCGTAGTCATCGCCATAGCAGCCAGAGGGAGCGAGTCCCAGACCGCCGATCATTCCGGCTGCGCCATCCGACAAAATGTCGCCGTAAAGGTTGGGTGTAACGACGACATCCAGTGCTTGCGGGTGCGCGATCATGCGGCACAAAAAGTCATCAACAATGAAGTGCTCAAAGGCAATATCCGGATAGTCGTCAGCGACTCGCTTTGCGGTTTCTAAAAACAGCCCGTCGGCGGTGCTGAGCATATTGTATTTGCAGGTTACCGTTACCTTGCGTTTCTTGCCGCGGCGCCGTGCGAGCTCGAAACTATGGCGAATGACGCGCTCGCTGCCGCGTTCGGTAATCGCCTTAATTGCGTACTTGCCTGGGCCTAAGTCCGCGAGGCTAGCGCGAGCGTGGCGCGAATAATAGTTCAGTGCCGCCAGTTCATCGAGATCGCCCTCGAGTCCCAGATACAGATCCTCGAGGTTTTCGCGTACGATCACGAAGTCGATGCCTTCTGGGTTTGCCATTGGGCTTGTGTAACCGGGTAGCCATTGACATGGACGCACGTTGGCGAAGGTTTGTTTGCCCCAGCGCAAGTAAAACAAAGCGGCTGTGCTGCGCCCGCTGGTCGAACCAAACAGCGTTGCGTCGGCGGCATCGATGGCTTGCCTGCTTTGTTCGGGGAATAGGCTGCCCGAGGTTTGTTCGGCATCGGCGCCAACAGCAGGGTAGTGAAAGTCGATCCCGAGTTGCATGCTGTCGATAATGTCGAGAGTAGGTTGCATGACTTCTGGTGAGGCGTCATCGCCTAAGAATGCGCAGACTTGCTTGTTGCTCAAAATTTACTCCCCGTTGACCGCATTGCATAACATTAGGTATAGCCAGAGATCACTGTAGCTTATTTTGTGTTGTGGCAGTTTTTTCATTAGTGTTAAAGCGGAGCGTTAAAGTGCTGGGGGAGCGCTATGAACTATTCGCATATTTCTGTGGACAACCGAATTGGTCCTGTAGGGGCAGTTGTTTCTGGTGTCGATTTATCGCAACCGCTCGGCCCAGAGGTTGTGCAAGAAATTCATAGTGCCTGGTTGCAGCATCACGTACTGTTTTTTCATGATCAGGATCTAAAACCTCCCGCTCAGGCGAGGTTTGCGAGTTATTTTGGGGAATTGGACCAGTATCCGTTTATGCAGCCGGTTGACGAAAGTGCCTATGTAATCCCAATCATTAAGGAAGCTGATGCAACAATGAATTTTGGCGGCGACTGGCATACGGACACGTCCTACAAAACACACCCGCCTAAAGCGACGTTACTGTACGCCGTCGAGGTACCGCCAGAGGGAGGAGATACGCTATTCGCCGACGCCACGGCCGCGTATGAAGCCTTAAGTCCTGCGATGCGTGCGTCGTTGGAAAGCTGGCAGGGTATATATTCGCCGAAATTAGTCCACGGACAGGGCGGCGATTATAAGACCGTGGCGGCAAAGAAAAATCTAGGTGGCGCTTATGGCGGTGATGCGGGCTTCGCTGAGTCAGAAGTTGAGCACCCGTTGATTCGTACCCACGAAGAGACGGGTAATAAGAGTATTTTCTGCAGCAAGCCGCACACCGTCAATATAAAGGGCTGGACGCGCGAGGAAAGCTTGGCAATTTTTCGATTTCTGACCAAGCATCTAACCAGTGACGAATTTGTTACGCGGTTCAAGTGGCAGGCAGGGAGCCTTGCTATGTGGGATAACCGATGCCTGTTTCATAATGCGCTCAACGATTATCAAGGGTATCGGCGACACATGCATCGGGT
>DEBN01000110.1:1584-2390 GCA_002348825.1 Gammaproteobacteria bacterium UBA2955 | reverse complement strand
GCACAACGCCGAAGAAAATTCAAAATACGCTGTGCGAAGCGACCCGGGTGTGGATTCCGCGTGGCTAGATTCGAGTTTGCGAAGTTGCGTGTTATGCGTGGCCAGACCTATGACTGGTCGGTAAAGGTGGCAACCCAAGTCAGTCTGCGAAGCTTTGGTGGCAACGTAACGGTCGCCCGCAGGTGGCATCCGTTTGCCAAACCCGCGCCAGTCGGCTGGGCGGCCCGGCTGTGCAGGCTCACGTTTGGATTTATCAGTTGAATTCCGGCCATATCCACCAACCAGTCAGCACTCGGGACTCCTGGTTTGGCTGAGCCGTGCCGTTTTGACCCTAGCTTCGATCCAGGCGAATAAAATAACGTGGCGGAAAGCCGGTCAAAATGCGGAAGCTGAGCGGCAATGGAGAACTGCTGTTGACCGTTTCGTGCTCTTTATCGTGTACCGCCACGGCTCTGTACGCTGCGCGTTCGCCATCCATTGTGACCATGACATCGGGGTTGTCGAGGGTTTGCCGATACCAAGCTCTAGGCCAGTGATTTGCCGCAACATACAAGCGGTCGTTAACAGTGATGCGCGAGAGCACACGGTCGGCCTGCTCGCCTGCTGCATTGGTTGTACTTATAGTCAGCGTGCCGTCGCTTTGCGGCTGGTAATACCCCAGCAGCGACTCAAACAGAATCACGACAGAGGCGTAAGCGATCACTAAACCGATCGCGATTTTCTTGATGATCATTGGTGTTTCTCTCCTCCGATTGTGTGTCCGGTTACCACTCGGCGATGCTGCCGTCTGCATGTTGCCACAATGG
>DEBN01000110.1:0-1178 GCA_002348825.1 Gammaproteobacteria bacterium UBA2955 | reverse complement strand
GGACCTTGGGGGATATCAACATATCCCGCGCTGAAATGCAGCACGCTGGGGTCACTTAAATAGTCGGTTAAATCGTTGCTTTGGTTGTAATGGATACCTTGGCTCTGTTCTTGAATAAAAGCATTCTGGCTGACAGCGTCGATCTGCAAACAGGCGGCAAGTGCGATAGGTCCCAACGGGCAATGGGGGGCTAAGGCCAGATCCCAAGACTCGGCCATCGCAGCAATTTTTTTACATTCAGTAATGCCGCCGGCGTGAGACACGTCGGGCTGAATGATGTCCGCAGCGCCCAGAGTAAAAAGGTTCTTGTAGTCGAATCGGGAGTAGAGGCGCTCACCTGTTGCTATAGGAATATGGGTGTTGCGTCTGAGTTGCGCCATAGTTTCGAGTTGCTCGCTTAAAACGGGTTCCTCGATAAACATTGGGTTATAGGGTTCTATGGCTTTTATTAGGACTTTCGCCATTGGAGCGTGTACGCGTCCATGAAAATCCACAGCGATGTCCAATTTATTGCCTACAGCACCACGCAAACTGGCGATACGCTCCACAGCATCGTCGATTTTGCTCAGATGATCGATGACCTGAAGCTCCTCGGTAAGATTCATTTTAGTGGCACTAAAGCCCTCGTTCACGGCGTTTTGCGCAGAGCTCACGATATCTGCAGGTCGGTCACCGCCTACCCAGGCGTAAACTTTTATTCGGTCGCGAACTTGTCCACCCAGCAGCTGGTGTATCGGTGCGTCGTGGTATTTGCCCTTGATGTCCCATAAAGCTTGATCAACGCCGGCGATCGCGCTCATTAATATTGGCCCGCCCCGATAGAACGCGCCGCGGTACATGGCTTGCCAGTGTTTTTCGATTTGCAGAGGGTCTTTGCCCACGAGATAGTCAGACAATTCGTTCACTGCGGTGGCGACGGTGTGAGCGCGACCTTCGACCACCGGTTCGCCCCAGCCGATCAAGCCCTCATCGGTCTCTATTTTTAGGAACAGCCAACGTGGTGGTACTGCGTAGGTGGTCAGTCGAGTGATTTTCATAACGGTATGATTTCCTGATAAGTTGTGGAGTCTAGCGAAAACTGCGCACAATGGGTTGCTGGCGACTTTGCAGAGGTTGTGGGGATCAACGACTAATTTAGGCGGGTAAGGAGCCGAGATAACAGTGAGTGAAACAGTCAC
>DEBN01000101.1 GCA_002348825.1 Gammaproteobacteria bacterium UBA2955 | reverse complement strand
TATGGTCGCGAAGATAGCCATCTGAGTCGAGGTGTCCATTAACGGAGATGTCGTTGGTCTTATCCGTCTCCATCAGTCTGCCCAACTGACTACCGGGGCGTGGTTTAGCGTCAATTTGACCACCTCAGCATAGTCGATTGATGTTGCGTGGTGGGCGTCGACAGCGATGCCTCGAGCAATTGCATCCTCCCCGAGCACCAGGCACTTGATATCGTTTTCCAACAGCGCATAGGCGCCATCACCAAATAAGATAATCGGATCTTTGGGGTGTCGACGCGCTACGCAACTCTCATAGCCCTGGCGGCTAAACACCAGATGCAGAGTCATGGCGCTGCACCTATCACGGCATCTTGATCTGCGATTAGCTGTTGCTGTTCAGTTAAATTCAGCCCCTGTACGTTTACCAAATCTTGGTGTTTTACCCCACGGCTTAGCAGGGAGTCCAGACACACGTAGAGGTGATCTATCTCATAATCTGCCAGCGCATTTGACATTTTGCTGAACGAGCGCTGCCCGATCACAGCAGCGCTCTGATCGGGCAATAATGACCAGACTCCGTCGCCGCGAAACATCAAGCTCACCTTGGCATCAAAGGCGGCAGCGACCATTGCTGCATCCAGCAGTGCGGCTCCGCGCTTACCGCCATAGGGCGGCGTACTGACGATGAAAAGTAACTTGTTCATAGCTCTAACCCGGGAATTCAACGTAGCGATCGGCATGCTGAATTGCCGTGATTAACTGTCCTAACCCGACCAGTTCAAAGCCCCTCGCAAGAGTGTGAGCGTCTTTTTCATAGCGCGCCTGTTCCTCTGAGTCGATAACGCCGCGCTTTAGAGCGCTGGCGATACATACCGCAAGTTCAACCCCTCGTTCCGCCAGTTCAGTCCAGCGTATCGACAGATCGCTCTCGCCCTGAGGCGCGACCTGACTGCTAAGACCCTGTAAGACGCCGTCGTGGTAAAAGAATATCCGCTCGATCGTATGTCCCTGCGCAATTGCGGCGGTCGCGAATCCGAGCGCATGTTCGCCGCTGTTGCTGCTATGCGGTGCGCCGTGTACTGCAAGGACGAAATTCATTTCTTGATCTTAGCAATTAGTGCGGCCTGAACTCTACGCGCTTGATTGGGTGCCAGCTGCGATGCGGCTACT
This sequence comes from Gammaproteobacteria bacterium UBA2955, assembly GCA_002348825.1. Classification (GTDB taxonomy): domain Bacteria; phylum Pseudomonadota; class Gammaproteobacteria; order Pseudomonadales; family Azotimanducaceae; genus UBA4421. The sequence continues at coordinate 2,969 of DEBN01000101.1, read as the reverse complement.
GGGGCAGTGCCGGCGGCGTGGCGCCGAATAGCCGCCTAAGCTTTTGCCCCAAGTTATGTCGAATCATTACGAGTGCGGGGATCAGAAACAGAATGATTGCGCTGGCGAACACGATTCCAGTGGCCAGGCTCACGGCCATAGGCACTAGAAATTGCGCTTGGGTGCTGGTTTCAAACAGCATCGGGGTGAGCCCGAGTGCAGTAGTGGCAGTGGTTAGAAAAATAGCTCTGAAGCGTCGACGTGAGGCCTCCACGATGGCCTCGCCTGGCGGCATGCCGGTTTCCGCTCGTAATCGGTTGTATTGGTCCACCAGTACCAACGAATCGTTAATAACGACGCCACTCAACGCAACAACGCCGAAGATAGAGATAAAAGAGATGTTGTAACCGAGGATGAAATGACCAATTACGGCCCCTGCTGCGCCGAAGGGGACGCCGGCCAGAATCACAAACGGAAGGGTGTAGGTGCGCAGTTGCGATGCCAGCAGGAGAAAAATGATCAACATAGACACACCCATCATGCGTCCCAGAGAGGCAAGATCGCGGGTTTGGTCGAGGCCAGCTCCGGCGAGCCGTACCTGCAATCCTGGGAAGCGTGATTTCATTTCGGGCAGCAGTTGATTGCTGATTCGGGCGTTGGCTGCAGTGGGCGTGGCTACATCGGTGTCTAGTTCAGCCGACACGGTTACGATTCGCAGACCATCTACGCGGTTGATACTGGAAAAACTTCGGGTCTCGGTAAGAGCTGCGACGGTACTGAGCGGAATCTCTGTACCGTCACTCAGTCGAATCCGCGCGTCGTATAAGTTCCTAACGCTCCGACGCTCGGCCTCGGGGTAGCGCACCATTACTTTGAGCTCCTCGCGGCCACGCTGAATGCGCTGTACCTCTTGGCCAAAGAAATAGCCGCGCAGCTGCCGTGCTACCGCTGCTGGCGTCAGGCCTGCCGCTTCGCCAGCGGCGGTGAGACTGACATCAAATTGCCGTTTACCCAGACTGAAGGAGTCTTGAATGTCGTAGACGCCCGATATTTGCGCATAGCCAGCTTTCATTGCGTCCACGGCCTGGAACAGCACGGCCTCGTCTTTGTGCGCTAACTCGAACTCGATGTCCGCACCAGCACTAAAAAAGTCAGCGACGAAGGATAGACGCTCGACGCCTGCAATAGGCCCCACTTCTGTGCGCCATAGTCGCTCTAACTGTTGTGCCGAAAGGGTACGTAATGGCTCGGCAGCTAACTGTATCTCGACAGATGCCAGATTGCTTGCAGTCGTCAGCCGGCCACCGCCACCGGGGCCGCCACCGGTGCTCGAGCGGCCACCGATGGTTACGCTTACCGCCTGAAACGAGGTGCCACCCACCTCTTCGTTAACGCTATAAGCCGCGTCGACAATGCGCTCTGCTGCGGCCTTGGTCGTGTTGAATGGTGTGCCCACTGGGAATTCTAGATTGGCGCGGATGCTGTTGGACTCAAGTTCAGGGAAAAATATAAAGCGCACCGCACCGCTGCTGACCAACAAGCCGGCGAGCAAGAGCATGGCGATACCGCCGATTAACGTTAAGTAGCTGTGGCTAACTGCGGCCTTGACCGCGGGCACCACTAACGTGTCGCGAAACGCGGTAACCCGAGCGGCGACACCGTCTTGGAAAACTTTTAATGTGCCGCGACTCCAAGGGCGGCCATGGGACAAATGCGCCGGCAGTATGAGGAACACCTCTAGCAGCGACATGGTTAACACAAGGATCACGACGATGGGCACTGATCCAAGAATTTGCCCGAAGGTTCCGGTGATAAATAGTAGCGGGGCGAAGGCCGCCATCGTAGTGAGTACGCCAACCAACACCGGGCCGAAAACCCCGCGAACGCCTCTGAGCGTAGAGGCGTTACCCGGCCCTCCTTGTTCTTGCTCCGAGATGATATTTTCGCCCACCACCACCGCATCATCGACGACAAGGCCCAACACGATGATCAGCCCGAACAGCGAAATCATATTTATGTTGACGTTAAAAGGCGCAAAAAAGATCACTGCACCTAAAAACGAAATGGGAACACCCATGGCTACCCAGGTGGCTAGGCGCAAATCCAGCATCACGGCTAGAAACAAAAACACGAGGGCAAAACCGAGGATGCCGTTGCGAATCAGCAGGCCCAGGCGCTGCTGCAAAATATCGGTCTGGTCGTCCCAAATTGCGATGTCTATTTCGGCGCCGGTTTCGTAGCTGGCGAGACGGCGCTTCACTGCTGCCGCTATAGTGAGCGCGTCTTCGGCTTCGGATTTTTGAATTTTCACAAATAAACTTTGGCGCCCATTAAACTGCTGGGTCAGATCAATGTCCGCGAAGCCATCGCGGATATGTGCGACGTCGCCAAGGCGTAAAATACTGCCGTTGGGGTCGGAACGCAGCACGATGTCCGCAAAATCCTCGCCGCGGTAGCCCTTGTTATTGGTTCGCAGCAGCAAATCACCGCTGGCAGTTCGAAGTTCGCCCGAGGACAAATTGACAGAAGACGCACGCACGGCTGAGGCGATATCTGCGATGCTCAGGCTGTAGCGTCTCAGGGTTTCCTCGCGCACCTCAATCGAAATTTCGTAGGGCCGGGCGCCCAACATAGACACCAGAGTCACTTCTGGTAGTTCGAGTAATTCCGCCTCGAGTTGCTGAGCCGCCAGTCGCAACGATTGCTCATCAAGCTCGGACGCGACCACCAAAGTTAGAACATCGGTGACGGTATCTGCGCGTTCGACCTCGGGCTGCTCAGCTTCCTCTGGTGGGAAATCCGCTAACGCCTCCACCGCAGCTTCGACATCGTCTCGCACTTTAGATGGATCGACGAAGTCTTTCAGTTCGACGGTGACTACGCCGTAATTCTCAGAGGCTCTGGAGGTGACGCGCTGCACGCCGTCGATGCCGAGTACAGATTCCTCAACTCGACGGGTTATGCTCTCTTCCACCTCGCTCGGTGTGGCG
>DEBN01000054.1 GCA_002348825.1 Gammaproteobacteria bacterium UBA2955 | reverse complement strand
TTCACACCGAAACTACGGTGTTGCGCTAAACATGCCCCAAATTCCGTCGCGACAGCTGCCATCAACGGCAGCCAGATTGACCAGTAATTGCGCAGCTGCCTTGATGATCCTTAGATGTATGGCACACCCTGAACGTCGACGTACAGGCTATAGAGCGACTGGCCGCCAGTGATAAACAGACGATTACGTTTAAGCCCGCCGAAACACAGATTCGACACCCCTTCCGGCAAATGAATGGCGCCAATTTTATCGCCATCCGGCGCAAAGACGTGCACCCCGTCTTGTCCGGGACCTGCCCATCCGGCACTGCTCCAAACATTGCCCAGCATGTCCACCCGAAAACCATCTGGCATAGCCTTTCCCATATCGCAAAAGACGGTTCCGGGACCGAGCGTTAGATCGTCCTTCACGCTGAATTGATGGATTTGCCGCGGATGCCCCGGCCTATGCGACGCACCGGTATCGCTGACATAAAGCGTGGTGAAATCCGGCGAAAAGGCTAAGCCATTGGGTTTCTCCAAAGACTCGTCCATCACCGTAGCGGCGCCGGTGTCGGGGTCAATACGATAGACCCGAGTGGGCAGCTCCAGCTCGCCCTTGTGGCCTTCGTAATGGCCCAAGGTGCCGTATCCGGGGTCTGTAAACCAGATGCCACCGTCCGGGTGCACCACCACATCGTTAGGTGCATTTAATAACTTACCCTCGTATCGATCGAGCAATATAGTCAAAGAGCCATCCAGCTCTGTGCGAGTCACTCTTCTTGCGCCGTGCTCGCAGGTGATCAACCGCCCCTGCCGGTCGCGCGTATTGCCATTCGCATAGTTCGAGTCAGTTCGAAATTCGGCCACTACGCCGGTGTCAGCCTGCCAACGCAACATGCGATTATTTGGAATGTCGCTCCAGAGCAGTGCATTACTATCGCCGAACCACACCGGCCCTTCATTCCATCGGCCGCCTACCCACAAACGCTCCAGCGCCGCATTCCCAACCACGCAACCGGCAAACCGCTCATCCAGCACCTCAACAGCAGGATCTGGGTATCGCAAGGGTCCGTTCCAATCTCTATCCAATAGTCTGTCCATAGCTGTCCTGCCGCTTCCACATGATAAATCTCCTTGGGAGCTAAAACTTAGCAAACTCAGCGCCGCTGCTATAGTGTTTAGAGCTCTTGCGGTAATGGTTGTGAAATGCTCAGCGACGAAGACAAGTTTCGGTTTGACTTAGAGGGCTATTTAGTTATTCCTGGTGTGCTGTCCGCTTCGGACTGTGCGCGACTGTCGCAACTCAGCGACAAGGCGTGGCCGCGGCAGCCACAGGACGGGGCCTTTCGCCGCACTGCTGCAGTCAGCCAATGGGGCGACGACTTTCGCAACCTTATGGACCATCCGCTGGTGCTGTCGTATCTAATCGAATTGATCGGCCCAAGGCTGCGGCTGGACCATGACTACGCCATCTACATGCAGAACGGCGCACCCTCGCAGCCTATTCACGGCGGTCCTATGCGCTACGAAAGCGATCATTGGTACCATTACAACGATGGCATCATACGCAACGGCCTTATGGTCGCCACTTGGGCACTTACCGATGCCGGGGCAGGAGACGGTGGCTTTGTCTGCGTACCGGGCAGCCATAAGACGAACTTTATACATTTACTGCCGAAGGCCGCTCAGTCCCAAGAAGTCATGCCTGAATACGTGCGCCAGCCAGCGGTTAAAGCAGGCGACGTGATTTTATTCACCGAAGCTCTGATGCACGGCACCCGCGCCTGGCGGGGCGACCACGAGCGTCGCGTTTTACTGTTTAAATATAGCCCGCCTCACTCAAGTTGGGCAAAACAGGGCTACGATCTAAGCGCTTATCCGAGTGCCACGGACCAGCAGCAGCGACTTATGGCGGCGCCGTCCGTAGAGGATCACGCGAAAGTCCTCGACGAGACACCAAAACAGTCATGATCGATGTTAATCGTCACAACCAAAGCATCTGGGACCAAGAGTCCGCAGCAGGGGCAAGCCCTTGGGTGCAACCTGTAAATTCAGAGGCGATCAACGCCGCGCGCAACGGCGATTGGCACATCATTTTGACACCGGTGAAGCCGGTACCGAAATCCTGGTTTGGCGATTTAAGGGACAGAGAGCTGCTTTGCCTCGCGTCTGGCGGTGGCCAGCAGGCACCGATTCTCGCCGCCGCTGGTGCCGTGGTTACGAGCTTTGATCAGTCTGCTGAACAGCTGCGTAAAGACGCAGAAGTGGCCGCGCGGAATGACCTATCCATACGTTGCCTGCAAGGAGATATGGCAGATTTATCCGTATTCGAGGATGACTGCTTCGATCTGATCGTGCACCCCGTGTCTAATTTATTTGCCGCCGAAATAACGCCGGTGTGGCAACACTGCGCACGAGTGTTGCGCCCCGGCGGCCGTTTGCTCAGCGGTTTTATGAACCCGGATTTTTTTCTGTTTGATCATTGGGACATCGAGCAGGGCGGGGCTTTGGCGGTGAAATTCCCTCTTCCTTATGCGGACCTGACTCACATAGATTCAGCAATTCTGGAAAAACGAATGGCTGACCACCAAGCGTTGGAATTCAGTCATAGCTTTGACGATCAAATCGGTGGGCAACTCGCCGCCGGCTTGCTTATCGCAGGTTTCTACGAGGACCGTTGGAGCGACG
>DEBN01000186.1:1811-2669 GCA_002348825.1 Gammaproteobacteria bacterium UBA2955 | reverse complement strand
GTGCCTCAATATGCCGATTTATGGGTTCAGGCACAGGATTTTATATTCCGCAATTTCGTACCCGCCAGTTCAGAGCTTGTGCAGCAGAAACTCACCGAATTTGCCGAACGAGCACGCAGTCTTACTACTTTCGGCGGCATGGGGTTGGTGCTGGTCGCATTGCTCATGCTGATGTCGATCGAAAAACAATTTAACGCGATCTGGGAGGTGGCGACACCTCGGTGGGGGTTGCAACGAGCTTTGGTCTATTGGGGGGTGCTCTCCCTTGGCCCAGCGTTCTTGTTAATCGGTGTTTGGAGCAGTGTCTATTTGATTGGGTTGCCATTGCTCGGCGAAGTTGACGCACTGGATTTACGCAGCGCTGCGTTGCGCTATTTGCCAAGTCTACTGATGTTTGGCGGTTTCACCGCGTTGTATGTGGCGGTGCCAAATAGTCCGGTGCGTCTGCTCCATGGTGTGCTTGGGGGGCTGGCAACTACGGTCGTGTTCCAACTGGCGTTCAAAGGCTTCACGATGGCGTCACAGTATTTTATATACGACGCTATTTATGGCGCGTTTGCCGCGTTGCCTGTGTTCTTGCTGTGGTTGCATGTGGTTTGGGTGATGGTTCTCGGTGGCGCGATATTTGTTCGCGCTCTCTCGCTCCATGGAGCGGCGGTGGTTGTGGACGAGCCGCTGCTGATCAAGGCGATACGCGTCGTGCAAGTGGTAGTGCAGGGACATCGCTTCGGGCAGCCGACGGCTGAGCCTGTGCTGTTTGACCGCGTTGGGATGACCGTGCAACAGCGTACTCGAATTTATCGAGCCCTGCGCGAACTGCGGCTCATCGATCTCAATGCACAGCGTCAATGGATTTTG
>DEBN01000186.1:0-1408 GCA_002348825.1 Gammaproteobacteria bacterium UBA2955 | reverse complement strand
GATTGGCAGCAGTTACGGATTTTCCACGATTAATCGAATTACTCAGCGCTGTGAGTCGATACAATGTAGATCACCTTTCAGTGTCATTAGAAGAGGTAATGTAATGAGTCGACTCGGTGTTTTCGCTTTTTTGCTGGCGAGTTTGAGCCTGGGCGCATGCAGCAGTGAACCAAGCTATCGTCTCGCCGGTGGCGATGCGATCCGCTTCTCGGAACTGCGTGGCGATTGGGTGGTGCTTAATTACTGGGCTGAGTGGTGTGCGCCATGCCGAAAAGAGATTCCGGAACTCAATGAGCTGCAGGAACATCCCGTCGAACCAGGCGCAGCGGTTCGTGTTTTTGGCATCAATTATGATGGTTTGCAGGGCGCCGATCTGGATGCCGTTATCCAACGCATGGTGATCGAGTTTCCAGTGCTGCTGGACGATCCGCGTCAGCGCTTTGGCATTGCGCGCGCCGAGGTGCTGCCGATGACGGTGATCATCGATCCCGACGGCAACGTCAAAAAGGTCTTGTCAGGACCGCAGACGTCGCAAAGCCTCTTGGCCAGCGTCGAATCCTGAATGCCGCTAAGGACGCTGGTCGGCTACTTTGGCTAAAGCGGCCTCAGCGCTCAGCTCTTGGCTGTTTTCGGCAGTTCGGTGTTTGTACTCGATCACCCCATTCTTTAACCCGCGTTCGCCAATGACGATGCGGTGGGGAATACCGATAAGGTCTGCGTCAGCGAACTTTACCCCTGGGCGTTCGTTACGATCATCCATGAGAACGCTAATACCCGCCGTTGCCGCTTGGGTGTAAACCGCCTCTGCGGCTGCGCGCACTGCTTCGGATTTCTGCGCGTTCAGCGGAATCACGTGAAGGCTGAAGGGGGCTAAAGGTTCGGGCCAAACTATGCCCTTTGAGTCGTGATTTTGCTCGATAATGGCGGCCACTAGGCGCGTTACGCCCATGCCATAGCACCCCATAATGGGCGCGCACTCGCGGCCCTGTTGATCCAGTACAAACGCGCTCATGGGCTCGCTGTAGGCGCGGCCTAGCTGGAAAATATGGCCAACTTCGATGCCCCGCAGAAACTTCAATTCGCCTTGATCGTTGGGCGCTGCGTCACCTTCTATGACGTTGCGGGCGTCGATGATTTGATCCTCGTGGAGTGTGCAGTCACGCTGCCAGTTGACGCCCTGCAAATGCACACCGTCTTCGTTGGCGCCGCAGACAAAGCTGGCAAGCGCCGCCGCCTCGCAATCCACTAGCAGGGGTACCGGACACCCTACCGGTCCGAGAGAGCCAGGATGAGCGTTGAAAGTAGCAACGATTTCCGCTTCTTCGGCGAATTGCAGTGGTTGCGCAACCCCAGGCAGTTTTGCCGCCTTTATTTCATTGAGCTCATGATCGCCACGTAAAATTATTGC
>DEBN01000119.1:9404-12764 GCA_002348825.1 Gammaproteobacteria bacterium UBA2955 | reverse complement strand
ACGCAGCTGGAGACTCAATTACCGTTGGTTTGTTTTGGCTTATTTGGCCGGGTAGAAGAATGCAAGCCACCGCTTCCGATATCATTGCCTGGCTCGGCCCCTTGGCAATTGGACACTCAGCACCATGAATACCTTGCTGAGGTCGCGGAAATTCGTGATCTGATTGCTGCGGGAGAGGTTTATCAAATTAACCATACCGTGCGATTGCACAACTCCGTCCCGGATCCTTGGCAATGCTTTTGTCAAATGGCGGCAGACGCGCCGTATGCTGCGTTCATAGAGACCGATGAATTTGCCGTAGTGTCGGCATCGCCAGAATTGTTTTTCCGATTGCAGGGCAGCGACTTAGAGTCGCGGCCGATGAAGGGCACAGAGTCTAGGCGCGCGAATGCCCGAGCGGATAAACAGATTTCGCATTGGTTGAAAGCCTCGCAAAAAAACCGCGCGGAAAATCTGATGATCACGGACATGGTGAGAAACGATCTAGGCAAGATCGCCGTGCCAGGCAGCGTCGCGGTGAGCGATCTTTTCGAGGTGGAAGAATACCCAACGGTTTGGCAGATGACCTCCACTGTGGCCGCGCAGACTGACGCCAGCCTCGGCGAGATTTTTCGCACGTTGTTCCCGGCTGCATCGATAACGGGAGCGCCGAAGCGAGCGGCGATGGCCCATATTGAACGCCTCGAAAACAGTCCAAGGGGTGTTTATACCGGAGCGATCGGTTACTTGGCGCCAGATCGTCAGGCCCAGTTCAGCATTGCTATTCGTACTATTGCAGTAGACAAGTTGACGAGTGATGCGCGATACGGTGCGGGTGGAGGCATCGTTTGGGATTCAACGGGCGTGCAAGAATATGCTGAGGTGTTGGCAAAGACGAAAATTCTGGGGAGAGTGGCGGCACAGGCGCAAATCGAGCTTTTTGAGACGTTGCGCTGGACGCCTGGAGAGGGATTTAGTCGACTTGAACGACATCTGCAACGCCTGCGCCGCAGCGCTGAATTCTTTGGTATACCCATAAGCTTGGCGTCCGCTTGTAATGTTTTGGAGAATACGGTCGCCGGTGATCGTGACCGGGGCTTGAGGATCCGGCTAAGTTTGGACGTGCAGGGTGAATTTAGAATTGAATGTGCCGAGTTGCCGGAGCAGATGGCGCCTGCTGATGCGCAGCCGATACGCTTGGCGGCGGAGCCGATAGATTCTTCGGACATTTACTTAAGGCATAAGACCAGCCAGCGCGATGCCTACGAACAAGCCACCGCGGCAGTGCCTGAAGGCGTCGAGCCGATCCTGTTCAATGAGCGTGGCGAGATCACTGAAAGTTCTATCGCAAATTTTGTCTATAGGCTTGGCGATGATTGGTTTACGCCGCCGGTTGCCAGTGGCCTATTAGCTGGAACTTTGCGCGAGGAACTGCTGGAATCGGGCAAATTGACACCGCGCGTACTACGCCTCGAAGAGCTCAAGTCGGTGCAAGATCTAGCGTTAGTGAACGGAGTGCGCGGCTGGCGTAAGGCAAGCTGGGTGTGAAAAGGCGACGACCACATTGACAAGGGTCAGAGGGGTAAGGACAATTCGCCCGCTCTGCCCTTCGGTGGAATCGTGGCTAGGTAGCTCAGCTGGTTAGAGCGCAGGATTCATAATCCTGAGGTCGGGAGTTCAAGTCTCCCCCTAGCTACCAAATGCAAAGAACCGAAACCCTCTTTGAGCAGCCTCAGGTTGGCTCGCCGCTTCTGCTTTTGACCAAAAGTTCTCGATCAGCTGCACGCCAAGCCAGTGAAAAATGTCCTCGATACTATGGAGCACTGGCGACCAAAAGTGTTGGGTTGGTGTTTGTTTTTTTGGTCTGACAGGTGCGCAAGCCGTCTTTTAGCCGAGTGGCACAGGCGTAGGTGTCATTCTTACCTTCCGAACTCGACCAGTAGTACGTGTCAGTCTTGATGTCCAGAAAGGCTGTCACGTCTACCTTTGGGCTATGGCATGGGACGTCGGTAATGCTGTCATATTCGCCCTCGGTTGGAATCCGCCAGTTGATAGCTGGCGCTTCCGACGGGCGAGAACCATTAATGGTGGCGCCGACCGATAGTACAGAATTAGCTTTGGACAGCGCATCGAGATTGGCGAGAGTGGCAGCAAAATCGTCATTTGACGCATTGCCAACGCAACGTCCGTCGACGTAGGTCTGTCCTAAATTGCACCGAAACCAAAGCAAATTAGTGTCTGGATCATGCAAGATTCCGGGCGCTTTTTCGATCAGGCGACTGGGTGTGTCTGCGAAGTAATCGGAACATGAAAGGTCTACTGAGTTGTCACTGCAACCTGGTAATGCAGCGACGAGCAAGGCGGCGACTCCCCAGTCGCGCGTTCTCTGCGGTGTTCTATCCGACATGGCTGTCTCCTCGGTTTCCCCCAAATCATCGAGCTTTTCAGCGAGATATAACCTATTGCCGACAAAACGTAGAAGTATTTATGGGTTAAGAAAAGAGTAAAATACGCACCTAATTGGTGCGCTGAACTTGTATAGGTATAAAAAACGGTGATAATTTGATTATAATTTCGAGGACATTTGGTTGGGTCTAAATAAAAGGGGACGCTCACTGCTCACAATGGATTATGTCCAATAGCGAAAAAAACGATGACTTAGACGTCAGACTTGCGAAGCTTCTCACGGTCGTTCTCGAGAGCGAGGACGAGTTGTTTTCATTTTTTGCGGCCTCGAGGTACAGCATGTTGCTGTTGATGAGGGTTTTGTTAATTTGCGAGGAGCGCGCGTCGCTGTCTAAAGAGGAATGCCTGCGTATCGGACGAGACATGCGATCTCGCACCCATAGGCAGAATTTTATCGATGAGGCGATACGGCGTGGTTTTTTCGCTAAAGAGCCCTCTACTGAGGACGCCCGGCAGGTACTCATCTACCCCACCGAGAAGACCAAGCGGTTGTTTAAAGAGTGGGCCGCAGCGTATCACCAAACGCGCCGCTCGGCGTTCGGTGGAGATTAAACACTAAGCCGCGTTCTGTTCCGCTGCTGTTGAGGCCGGGCCAATAGGTTTTAGATCGAGCTTCGCAAATAAAAGAGCCCCGTCCTCTAGAGGTGCTTTACGAATGATCTTTTTGTCCAACGCGTAATTTTGTGTATTCCGCCAAGGGTCTTTGTCGCCTTGTCTTGGCATCAGATCCATCGAGCGCTGCATATAACCTGCCGAGAAGTCTTCAATCCAAGGCCGCATGGGCATATCCGCGTCTTCCTCTCGCAACCGCGGCGTACACTGTCTGACGCCAACACTGTCCATGTGATTGATTACGCGGCAGGCATATTCGGCGGTGAGATCCGCTCGAAGAGTCCAAGAAGCGTTGATGTAGCC
>DEBN01000119.1:6901-9090 GCA_002348825.1 Gammaproteobacteria bacterium UBA2955 | reverse complement strand
CCAAGAAGCGTTGATGTAGCCGAAGGTTTGTATCAGGTTGGGAATCTCCGCATACATCATGCCTTTATAGGTAACTGTATCGGCGAAATTGACCGGCCGTCCGTCCACTGCAAAAGTACTGCCGCCCAAAAGCTGCATGTTCAGACCGGTGGCCGTAACGATAATGTCTGCTTCAAGCTCCTCGCCAGAGGTGAGTTTGACGCCATTTTCGGTGAAGTGGTCTATGTGGTCGGTGACGACTTCGGTTTTGCCCTGTTTGATGGAGCTGAACAGATCGCCGTTAGGTATCAGACACAGTCTCTGATCCCATGGGTTGTATCTGGGTGTGAAGTGTTTGTCTACATCATAGTCGGATCCCAGAGCCTCGCGTACCAATCCGATCAGGCCTTTCTTCATTTTTTGTGGTTCTTTGCGCATGCGCTGATACATAAAGTGCTGCAACTGCGTGTTTTTAAAGCGCGTCAGCGCATACGCGACTGAATTAGGCAACAGTTTGCGCAAAGTGTTAGCGATCTTGTCCTGATCGGGTCGAGCGACGACATAGGTGGGGGAACGCTGCAGTAATGTCACACGGGCAGCCTCATCGGCCATTGCTGGAACCAAGGTCATCGCGGTAGCACCACTCCCGATAACCACTACATTTTTTCCTTTGTAATCTAGATCTTTTGGCCAATGCTGTGGATGGATGACTGAACCACGGAAATCGTTCTGGCCTTTGAAATCTGGCGTGTAGGGAGTGTCGTAGTTGTAGTAACCACTGCACATCATTAAAAAGTTACAGCAAAATTGACGCGTTTCGCCCCGGTGCTCGGTGGTCACTGTCCACGCCGCATCGTCGCTGGACCAATCAGCACTCAGTACTTTGTGTTCGTGCTGAATGTGTTGGTCGAGCCCGTGTTCAGCGATGGTCTCGGTTAGGTAACTTTTGATCGACGGCCCGTCGGCAATGGACTTAGCAGCTGTCCAAGGTTTGAAGTTAAAGCCGAGGGTATGCATGTCGCTGTCCGAACGGATGCCAGGGTATTGAAATAGGTCCCAGGTACCGCCGCTTTGCTTGCGTGACTCGAGTATCGTGAAGGTTTTATTCGGGCACTGGGTCTGGAGATGACAAGCTGCACCAATGCCAGAAATTCCAGCCCCGACGATCACAACATCAAAATTCTGCATGGCTTTTGCGCCCTCCTTTTAGCAACTTCTGCGCCCGTTCTAATAACCAAAAATGTACCACAAGCTGTGGGATCTGGTCACAGCTTCGGCGATTTTCATAATGCATTTATGACGCAAACACCCTGGGTCTGATCGCCGCGGACCCCATTCGGGCACTATGCATCCCGGACTTTAAGGCGTAGATCCAACAGCTCCGGGCGTTGAGAACTTATCCCAATGCAATACCATAGCGGCAGGGAGGAGGAGTTAATGGATCATACAGGAGTCAGCGCGGCTTCATTCGGTGCCCGCGCAGGTTGGTTATGCCTATTCTTTTTGCTGCTGACCAATGTGGCGAGGGCACAGGTTTCCGAGGTTGTTGCAACGAGCCTAGGTTCTGTCGAAGGCCTTACCGAACAAAACATCACCGTTTTTAAGGGCATTCCGTACGCTCAACCTCCCATCGGCCCGCTGCGTTGGCAGCCGCCGCGTCCGGCGTCGGTCCGTGCGGGTGTGCAAAAAGCGTTCTCATATGGGCCGCGATGTATGCAACGCACTTTTGGCGAAAATCCGCCTGTTGTCAGTGAAGATTGTTTGACCTTGAATGTATGGTCACAGCAAGCAAAGTCCGTAAAACAGCCGGTCATGGTATGGATTCATGGCGGTGGTTTTCGTAGCGGCTCTGGGGAGATTCCGGGGGAGGTGATGGCTCGGCACGGCGTAGTGGTGGTGTCTTTTAACTATCGACTTGGTCCGATAGGTTTTTTTGCGCATCCCGCTTTGGCGTCTGCCCCCGCGAGCTTTGGTCTGCTGGATATGGTGATGGCATTGCAATGGGTGCAAGCAAACATCAGTCAATTTGGCGGTGACCCGGATAACGTGACTATATTCGGTGTTTCTGCCGGTGCTATGGCCGTGAACATGCTAATGGTCAGCGCATCTGCAAAGGGTCTCTTTCACAAGGCTATTGCCCAGAGTGGCTATGGAACATGGGCTCTGCCGCGAACCCGAAATGCATCGACGTCTGCAACGCTGGGTATGGA
>DEBN01000119.1:0-6509 GCA_002348825.1 Gammaproteobacteria bacterium UBA2955 | reverse complement strand
CGCGGTCACAGAAGCGCAGCTGCGAGCTTTGGATGGTTCGGCGTTGATGCATGCATTATCGGGATTTCAGTTGCCCATTGTCGACGGCGTTAGCCTCGTCGGTGAGCCCGCAGTTTTGGCGCGGCAGGGAAAGCAGCATGACGTGCCCTTTATCATGGGCGGCAGTAGTTTTGAGGGTACGGTGCAGCCTGCTTCTGGCATCAGTCTCGAGGAATTTGAGACCTTTCACGAAAACGATTGGAGCACAGCGCAAAAAGTTTATGCCGATGAGTTTGCGGTGAGCGAAGAGTTCGGTTTGAAAAAGATGTTCGGTGACAATCGCTATGTGCTGGCAGCGCGCACGATGGTGCGCAGTATGGCTGAGAAGGCAAATTCGGCGTGGATTTACTACGTTAATTTTGTCCCGGAGAGCCGAGCGAAAGAGTGGCCGGGTACACCGCACGGGGTCGATGGTTATTACCTTTGGTCGGGTGAATCCGCGGGGGATCCGCAGCTGGCGTCGTTGTCGAGGCGTTTGCAGGACTATTGGATAAATTTTGCCCGCACGGGCAACCCAAACAGCGCCTCTTTACTGCGCTGGCCAGCCTATCAATCGAACCTTGATCAGTGGCTGGTATTCGATGTCGAGGACGAAGTCCGTACCGGCGTAATCGCGTCGAAAATAGACTTTTTAGAAGCCCATTACCTAAAGCGCATCGGCGCTACTCGGTGAGTCCGCTGGCTGTTTATGTTGTTTGCGCTAAACGATTGCTTTGGCGAGTATTTCAGGTACGTCGATATGCTTCGCGCGCAGATATTCTCCCAGTGACTTTGCTTGTTTGTCGATACGGTGATTCGACGCTGCACCGGTGCCCAATACACCTTTAATGTAGAAGTTCATGGCCAGTAGGTTTGGCATGTCATAACGTTCTATTTCAAAGGCCCCGAAATCAGGCACCAAACGTCGGAATTCCTCGACGGTGAGGTATTCGTACAAGAAACTATACGCTTCGTCTGTCAAAGCCCACACCCCCACATTGGCGTTGCCGCCCTTGTCCCCCGAACGCGTGCCGAACAGCCGCCCGAATGGAATGCGTGTGGTTGGGCCGGTCGGCGCGGGCGCTATATTCGCCGGCATCTGTTGATAGTAAATGTCTTCCAGCCCAAGACGCTGGGTGGGCAGTACCTCGATTGATCTGCCGCCGATGTGCACGCGTTCGGTGATTTTTTGGCTGTCGATCAATGCAGGCCAATGATAGATCGCAGGGCCGCCGTTGAATCCTGCTGCGCCGCGGCCAGTATTTCCGGGTATTCCAGCCAAACCAAGCTCGGTGACCTTGGCTGCAAACATGCGACCGAATTTGCTTGGGTCAGAATGGGTAATGGTCACACGCAACGCGGCGTGGGCCACCTCGTTGCTGTCAGGGTCTTGGTGGTCGCTACGAATCAACTGCACGTCTACGTCGTCGAACTGCTCGCGGCCGCCAAGGTTGTGGAACACCGCATCCAAATAGCGTTCCGCTTTTTCTTCTATATCCAGCCCTGTGAGCAGAGTTTCCATAGACTGCTTATACGGGCCGCGAGTATTGAAACAAACCTTATGTGTGGGCGGTGGTGTGCTGCCACGGCAACCGCTGACGTACACTCGGTCTTCACCCGCTTGTTCAATTTTCAAAGTGTCGAAGTGTGCAATCACGTCGGGGTTGTAGTAGGCGGGAGTTGAAATCTCGTAGAGCAACTGGGCTTTGACCGTACCCACTGAAATCAAGCCGCCGGTGCCCGCGTTTTTAGTGATCGTGAAGCCGCCATCGGCCTCGATCTCGGCGATCGGATAGCCAACGTCGCGGAAACTGGGTACTTCTTCAAAGAACGCGTAGTTGCCGCCGCAACACTGGGCGCCACATTCAATAATGTGTCCTGCGGTGAGCGCGCCGGCGAGCGCGTCGTAATCGTCACGCTGCCAATTGAATTTCCAGGCGGCCGGGCCAATTACCACGGCCGCGTCAGTTACTCTCGGGCATATGACAATATCAGCGCCTTGGTCTAGCGCTTCCTTGATGCCCCAGCCTCCGAGGTATGCATTTGACGTAAGCGCTTGTTGGGTACTGTCCTGCAAATCTACTTGAGTATCTAAATTGGTAAATTTTTCCCCCGCGGCCTGCAACGCCTCAAGGTCGGGTAGCAGATTGTCACCGTCGATGTAGGCGACCTTGGCGTCGACACCGAGTTCTGCAAGGATCTTCTCAACTTCGTCTGCCATGCCTTTAGGGTTGAGACCCCCGGCATTGCTTACAATTTTGATGCCGCGCGCCTTGCAGTCTGCCGCAACGTCTCTGAGTTGCTTTAAGAACGTGCCAACGTATCCAACATTCTCGCCGCGAGTTTGCTGTTGGTTGTAAAGAATCGACATTGTTAATTCTGCGAGATAGTCGCCAGTAAGCACATCAATAGTGCCGCCGTCGATCATTTCTCGAGCTGCAGCTAAACGGTCTCCGTAAAAGCCGCTGCAATTTCCAATTCGTATCACATCCGTCATGATCCCCTCCGATTCAACTCGTACCCGCTACTGCTCTTATTCTTGCACCCAGGATGGTTTGCGCTTTTCCCGAAACGAGGCCATGCCCTCGGCGCCCTCCTCGGACCGAAACATGCGAGCGCTCCATTCGGCGGTTTCCTTAAATCCGTCGGCGAGAGACAACTGGGGCACTCGCCGTGCCAGTTTCTTGCATTCTTGAACGGCTATCGGACCGCCCAAATTGATCATGTCAATTTCTTCCTGCACGGCGCTGTGCAATTTGTCCGCGCTGACTGCGCGGTGCGCCAGTCCCATGGCGACGGCTTGATGACCGTCAAAGCGCTCGCCAGTCAAAAACAGTTTCATGCCGTGATGGGTGCCAAGCTTAGGCAGGCAAACAACGGAAATAATTGCCGGAATAACCCCAATACGAACCTCGCTGAAGCTGAACTGCACATCTTCGCGGGTCACAACGATGTCAGACGCCCCCACTAAACCAAGGCCTCCAGCAAAGGCGGCACCGTTAATGGCGGCAATCACAGGTTTAGGGCTGTCTATGATTGCGGTAAGCACGTCCGCGTAGGGCACTGCCCGTTTCGAACCCTCAGACAGTTGTCCAGGGGGGCTTTTCAGATCTGCGCCGGCGCAAAAAGCCGGGCCGTTGCCAGTAATAACGATACTGCGCACACTGGTTTCGGCGTTGGCGGCCTTTAAGTGGTCGTACAATTCAGTCACTAATATGGATGACAGAGCGTTACGATTTTCTGGCCTGTTTAGCGTGATCCAGGCCGCGCCTTGTTTGATTTCGTATAATGTTGCTTCGGTGGTTGCCATGGGAGGGTTCCTTATTCTTCTGCCATTGAGACCAACAACTGACCGTTATCGACTTGATCGCCAATAGTGACATGCACGGTTTCGATTACACCGTCGCGCGGTGCGGTTATGCGATGTTCCATTTTCATGGCTTCCATGATCAGTAAAAGATCACCCTTTGTCACAGACGCGCCGGCGGCAACTTCTGTAGCTAAAACCGAGCCCGGCATGGGCGCGGTCAATCCACCGGTATTTGCGTCTAAGCTACTGTCAGGGAAGCGGGCCTGTTCCTTGAGTACCAGATCGCCAGCGGCACTGTGTACCAGCCAATCGCTGCCATGCGCTTGCACAGTGAATTGCAGGCGCCGACCGTTGTCATCGAGGTCCACAGTGCCATTGCCGCAATCGTAAGCCTCGATGAGGTGCTCTTGTTCGTCGCACAGCAGACGAAAACGACCATCGCGATGAAGCCGGTAAGCCAGATTGATCTCATCGTCGCCGCAACGGAAGCTAAACTGCTCCATGGGCATGGTTGAGTTGCGCCAGCCGCTTGGAAGGCTGCGCAACACCTTGGCTTGGTTGCGTCGTTGCGCCTGCCCCTCCATAGCCACGGCAATAGCCGCTTCAACCAGTTCTTCGCGGGTAACCTCTCGCATGCGAGTGGGCTCGACACGCTCTATAAAGTCCGTAGTGGTATCGCCGGCTAGGAATTCACCTGTCCGTAGGGTTGCTACCAAAAAGTCACGATTGGTGCGCAGACCTTGAATTTCAGTAGTCTCAAGCACGCGCGCTAGGCGGCCTGCGGCTTCCCGACGGGTGGGTGCATGCACAATCACTTTCGCGATCATCGGGTCAAATTGGGTGCTGATTTCACTGCCCGTTTCTACTCCAGAGTCGAATCGCGCCTGACCCACTTTAGACGGCGTCCACGCTAGTACAGGCCCAGGAGCGGGTAAAAATCCCTTGGCCGGATCTTCAGCATATAAGCGCGCTTCAATCGCATGACCGTTGATACTCAGTTCCTCCTGGGTAAACGACAATGTTTCGCCCTCGGCTACGCGAATCTGCTCGCGCACCAAATCCTTACCAATAATCTCTTCGGTAATAGGATGTTCCACCTGCAGGCGAGCGTTGACCTCAAGGAAGTAAAATTCATCACCGCTGAGCAAAAACTCCACTGTGCCAGCGGACGAATAGCCAAGTTTTTTCGCCGCAGCGATAGCCGCGTCGCCCATGCTTGCGCGAATCGCATCGGTGACTGCAGGCGAGGGCGCTTCCTCGATAATTTTTTGATGCCGGCGTTGAATCGAACATTCACGTTCGTAGCAATGCACTAAATTGCCGTGTGTGTCGCCGAGGATCTGGATTTCGACATGACGTGATACGGCCAGCCATTTCTCCAGAAAGACTGTGTCGTCACCGAATGAGCTCCCGGCTTCGCGTTTTGCGCCTTCCACTGCCGCCAACAGATCCGCTTCCTGTTCAACAACCCGCATTCCACGGCCGCCACCCCCTGCGGACGCCTTAACCAAAACGGGATAGCCGATCTCTTTGGCTGCGGCGACGATGTCCGTATCCGCGGCAATCTCGATCCCCGGAAGGGTGGGCACCCCGGCCTCGTCCATAAGTCGTTTCGCCGACAGTTTGTCGCCCATTAATCCAATGACTTCTGGCGTCGGCCCGAGCCATTTGATGCCCGCATCGATAACCGCTTGAGCAAAAGCTTCGTTTTCCGACAAAAATCCGTAGCCAGGATGGATAGCGTCGGCACCGCTGCGTTGGCAGGCAGCCAGTACTTTGTCGACGTCGAGATAGGTTTGTGCCGTGGTAACGCCGTTCAAGGCAACCGCTGTGTCGGCTTCTTTCACAAAGGGCGCTTGAGCGTCACCGTCGGCATAAATTGCCACAGTGCTGATGCCCATATCGTGGGCCGTGCGGATAATGCGCCGCGCAATTTCTCCACGGTTGGCGATCAGCAAGCGTGTGATGGGTGTAATTACATGCGCCATGTGCCGTACTCCTTAGTGCCCTTAACGCTGTTGTTGTGGCAAGCCGAAAGCGACATAGCAATAACATTGCGCGTGTCTCTCGGGTCGATCATGCCGTCATCAGAGACTCTCGATGTGGCGTACAAGCCTTTGGATCGCTCTTCAGCCCAATGTTCGGCGAAGGCAGCGCGTTGCGCGTCGGCTTCTTCGTCGAACTCGATCCCGCGCCGCGCGGCGGCCCCGCGACCGACGATCGTCATAACACCAGCCATCACCGACGGACCCATCACTGCGATTTTTGAAAACGGCCAGATATAGGTGAACTTGGTGCCGAATGCGCGGCCGCTCATACCGTAATTGCCCGCCCCATACGAAGCACCAACGATAACGGTAATGTGCGGCACCGTTGAATTGGACACGGCGTTGACCATTTTCGATCCATTTTTAGTGATGCCGCCCTGCTCAAAATCGGTTCCAACGATAAAGCCAGTAATGTTATGCAGGAACAGAATCGGTACATCGATCTGGTTGCACAGCTGAATAAATTGCGCGGCCTTCTCGGCCGATTCGGAGAACAACGCGCCGTTGTTGCCGACGATGCCCACCGGGAAACCCTGCACAGAGGCCCAACCGCAAATCACGGTAGGGCCGTAAAGCGGCTTGAATTCCTCAAATTTGGAGCCGTCTACGACGCGCATAATGACTTCACGGATATCCAGCGGCGTTTTTAGGTCTTTCGAAACCAAGCCCAGCATATCCTCAGGATTGTGCACGGGTTCGTCGAATTCCGGATTAGGCTCTGGGCCGAGTTTGCGCCAGTTTAAATGCGAGACGACTTCGCGACACAGGCGAATGCCGTCCATTTCGTCTTGGGCGAGATAGTCACCCAAGCCGGAGATCTGCGTATGCATGTCTGCGCCACCGAGATCCTCTGCATTGGCGTCCTCGCCAGTCGCCATTTTTACTAACGGTGGGCCGCCTAACGACACCATGGCCTGATTTTTGACCATAATGTTGTAGTCACTCATGCCGGGTTGATAGGCGCCACCAGCGGTTGCGGCTCCAAAAACCACAGAAATAGTTGGAATGCGCATTTTTGAAAGTTCGGAAATCTCATAAAACAGCCGGCCGGATTCCGCAAAGTGTCCGATTTCCCGGCGGATAGATGCTTCGGCGGCTTTGTTTGGGTCACCGCCATCGCCGCCGCCTTCGCC
>DEBN01000191.1 GCA_002348825.1 Gammaproteobacteria bacterium UBA2955 | reverse complement strand
ACGTTACATTTTGTTGCACAGTTCTTGGCTGGAACACACCAAAATAGTCTGCCTGATAATCTGGCGCGCATTTTTTTCATCGAGCAATTACACTGATTTTTCTTATCTCATTTACCCTTATAAGTTGACCATGAGCGACGCCGATCCAACCATAGACCTTGCACATCTCGCCAACCTCGCACGCCTAAGCTTCGATCCGCATGCCACGGACTCGGCTCAAGCAGATCTGCAGAAAATCATCGCCATGATCGACGTCATGCAAGATGTCGACACCCAAGGTGTAGCGCCTTTATCGCACCCTTTAGATGGCGCCCAAAGGCTACGCAACGACCTCGTTAGCGAGGTAAGTCAACGGGAAAAATTTCAGCAAACCGCACCAGCTACGTCCGAGGGCTATTATCTGGTGCCACGGGTAGTCGATTAATGCGAGGCATGACAACTTTGCGCGCGATGAGTCGCGCATTAGAAGCTAGGCGGATTTCTTCTGTTGAGCTCACTCAAGAGCATCTGGCGAAGCTGGCGCAAGACCAAACCAACAGTTTTATTACTGTTTCCAGCGAGCGAGCGCTCGAGCAGGCAAAGCAGGCGGACACAAGACGCGAGCAAGGTGACAACCAGCCACTACTCGGTGCGCCGATCGGACATAAAGACATTTTCTGCACCGAGGGCATCGCGACCACTTGCGGTTCACGGATGTTGGAGAAATTTATCGCACCCTATGACGCCCACGTCGTCGAGCTGCTGAATCGGGCAGGTATGGTCACGGTTGGCAAAACCAATATGGATGAATTCGCGATGGGTTCGTCCAACGAGTCCAGTTACTTTGGCCCGGTGAGTAATCCGTGGCATACGGATTGTGTTCCAGGGGGCTCGTCTGGCGGCTCGGCCGCAGCAGTGGCGGCCGGCCTCGTCGCATGCGCGACTGGCACCGACACTGGTGGTTCGATCCGGCAGCCGGCAGCGCTGTGCGGCATCACTGGACTCAAACCAACCTACGGCCGTGTCTCCCGCTACGGCATGATCGCCTTCGCCTCGAGTTTGGACCAAGCCGGAACAATGACCTGCGACGCCGAAGACTCGGCGCTCATGCTCAGTGCCATGGCAGGATTCGATGGCAAAGATTCAACCAGCGCACAGCGACAAGACGATTGGCTCACCAAATTCGCAAAAAATGGGATACCTGAGCTGGGCCGATCCTTAACGGTTGGCCTACCGCGAGAGTACTACACTGATCTGAGAGACGGGACGGCCATTACAAGCGTGCAAAAAACGTTAGCTGAGCAAGGCCATAAAT
Source organism: Gammaproteobacteria bacterium UBA2955 (assembly GCA_002348825.1). Classification (GTDB taxonomy): domain Bacteria; phylum Pseudomonadota; class Gammaproteobacteria; order Pseudomonadales; family Azotimanducaceae; genus UBA4421. The sequence goes on along the minus strand of DEBN01000191.1, from coordinate 2,520 downwards.
TGGTCGATGTGAGCCTGCCTCACACTCACCACGCCGTTCCGGTCTATTACGTAATAGCCAGCGCGGAGGCCTCCACCAACCTGTCCCGCTATGATGGCGTGCGTTTTGGTCATCGCTGCGAAAACGCACAATCGCTGGACGATCTGTATCGACGGTCGCGCAGCGAAGGTTTTGGCGACGAGGTGAAGCGCCGCATCTTGACCGGAACTTACACGCTGTCCGTGGGGTACTTCGACGCCTACTACATCAAGGCGCAGCAGATTCGCCGTTTAATCTCCAACGACTTCAGTAACGTGTTTGCACAGGTGGACATACTACTTACTCCAACCAGTCCAACACCAGCGTTTCGCAAAGGCCAACTGAGCAGCGACCCTGTTGCCATGTACCAACAAGACCTTTACACAGTGCCCACGAGCCTTGCCGGCCTCCCGGCGCTGTCTATGCCCTGCGGTTTTGTCGACGGACTGCCGGTAGGGGCACAATTGATCGCGCCGGCTTTCCGAGAGGATCTACTGCTCGGTCTGGCGGCTGAGTATCAAAGACACAGCGATTGGCATCTGCAAAGGCCCGGCGGCCTGCGCGTTAGTGGGGAGTGGCTGGCGTGAGTTGGGAAGCGGTTATCGGATTAGAGATCCATGTGCAACTGGCGACCCAGAGCAAAATTTTCTCGGGCTCCGCCACCGCTTACGGCGCCGAGCCTAACGCTCAGGCGTGCGCAGTAGATTTGGGGTTGCCCGGCGTATTGCCAGTGCTCAACGAAGCCGCAGTGGAAATGGCGGTTAAATTTGGTCTCGCCATCGGGGCAGAAATTAATTTGCGCTCTGTTTTCGATCGCAAAAATTATTTCTATCCCGACCTACCAAAGGGCTATCAAATCAGCCAGTTTGAAACGCCTATTGTTGGTAGGGGTGAGATCTCGCTGGATCTAGATAAAGACAGTCAACGGATCATCGGCATTACTCGGGCGCATCTAGAGGAAGACGCGGGCAAATCGGTACATGACCTGTTTCCCGGACAAACCGGCATAGATCTGAATCGAACCGGTACCCCGCTGTTGGAAATCGTCTCGGAGCCAGACTTGCGCTCTGCCAGCGAAGCCGCCGAATATTTTCGCCAGATGCACAGCTTAGTGAAGTATCTCGGCATCTGCGACGGCAACCTCGCTGAAGGCAGTATGCGTTGCGATGCAAACGTCTCGGTTCGCCCCACAGGTCAGGACGATTTCGGTGAACGCACAGAAATCAAAAACATCAATTCTTTCCGCTTCGTCGAGCGCGCAATCGAATTAGAAATCGAGCGCCAAATCGACGTGTTGGAGTCAGGCGGCACAATCCAACGCGAAACTCGACTGTTCGATGCGGACGCAGATGAAACCCGAAGCATGCGCAGCAAAGAACTGAGCGAGGACTACCGATACTTCCCCGACCCGGACCTACTGCCGCTGGAAATTAGTGAGGCCTTCGTACAGACGGTACGCGACGCGCTTCCTGAGTTGCCCAAAGCGAGGCGCGCACGGTATCAGGAGGCCTTGGGATTATCCCCCTACGACGCCGCCAGTCTCAGCAACGATCTGGAGCGAGCCCGTTTTTTTGAAGCGGTGGTCGACGTCTGCGGCAATCCTAAGCTCAGCGCCAATTGGCTGAACGGCGAACTCAGCGCTCACCTTAATGGCGCAGATTTAGAGATTACCGGCAGTCCCGTTAGTGCAGCGCAATTGGGGCAACTTATCCGGCGTATTGACGACGAAACTTTGTCATCTAAGACGGCAAAAGAATTGTTTAAAGCGCTCTGGGCAAAAGCTGATGCCGGAACCGACGTCGACGAACTCATCGGGCATTTGGGACTCAAGCAAATGAGCGACGATGGTGAACTTGCTGTCATCGTCAGTAAGGTACTGGAGAGTAACCCCGATCAGGTCGCGGAGTTAAAAGCAGGCAAAGATAAGGTGCTGGGATTTTTGGTGGGGCAGGTCATGAAAGCGACCGGAGGCAAAGCGAATCCAAAACACGTTAACGAACTGATCCGCAAAAGCCTTTAAGCGGCAGTTCTGCCGTCTACTTATCGCGATAATCTAGCGCCGCACGTAACACATCGCGGCGCGATACTTGCCCAACCAGCTTACCGGCATCGACTACCGGATAACGTCTCCGGTGTTCATGAATAAAGCGTTCGGCAAGGGTGTAAATATCCAGATTCGGATCTACGGTATCCACAGGTGTCTTCATGTAATCACTCACGATACCCAAAGGTTCATCGTAGTAACTGTCTTGAATCACCACCGGCATAAGATCGACCTCAGACAAAATGCCTACGAGCGAGCCTGACTCGTCTACCACCGGTGCGGCCGTGATGCCGCTATTTAAGATCTGATTCATTGCCTCTACTACGTTCAAATCAGGCGCAAAGGTCACGAGCTTGGTCGCCATATAGTCTTTGACTTTCAACGAGCGCATCTTTCACCCCAATATTTTAACGAACTACAACTGTTAGACTATTCCAATGCAATCATCGTTTGCAACC
>DEBN01000071.1:586-3075 GCA_002348825.1 Gammaproteobacteria bacterium UBA2955 | reverse complement strand
TCAGCGCGTTATGGTCCAAACAGCCTCTGGATTTCCCGCGTCGACAGTTCAGTTGTGGCATCAGTCGAAGGGGAAGCGAGCGAAGCCAGAGTCTTGCAGTCTGTTATTTACAATGCTGTTGTAAGCGGAGCCAAAGGTGTACTCCAGACTGAGACCGAACTTGGTTTTTGTATCGGTGTCTAATGCCGACGAGCCTAATAGAATGTCGGATGTTGAGGCGCTGGAGTTTGCCAAATAGATTTGATCCTTAACCAGCGCGCTTTCACCCCATAGTCTGACGGACAGCCCTCTGGCGATCCGATAGCGCAAGTAGCCGTCGAGAGTTACCCGATATATGGACGGGTCGTCGAGCATTACAGCGCTGTAAATGCCCACGGACAGATTGCCCCATGGCTGATCGAAATCAAAATCTGCGAAGGCGCCATGATTGCCGCGAGTTTCTTTGTCTAATCCGAGCACGGTAAGTTGATCGTATTGAAACTGATTGATACCGACGTAGTACCCAAAAGTCAGCGCTTTTTCTGCGGAAAGGGAATAGGGGAATAGGTTGTATTCGGTTGCTAATGCTAAACGGTGACCGCGATCGATATTGTTGAACGTAGATTGTCCACTGGTGAACCCAACGCCCAAGCTCCAGTTTGGACTCAATGACTTGATGACTTGAGAGCCGATGTATTGATTTTTTGTCTCATCAATTAGTGTTGAGTCATCCTCTAATTGGAAGCTACGGGTTTTCTGTCGCTGCCCCATACTGAAACCGAATCGCCAATCATCAGTGATGCGACTCCCCGAAAAGTTTCCCCAATACTCTTCCTCTTCGCGGCTGTCTTCATTCTCCGTTTTCGCTCCAATCTCACTTCTGAAGACCCAGCCGTTCCAGGGGTCACTGGCGATGCTGGTTCTGGTTTCGCTGGGCTTGTCGATGTTGTCAAAGGACACCGAGACTGAATTTGCAAGATCTGTTTGCAGCAAATAGGGGGTCAGCCCGAGTTTTAACTTAGCCAATATACCTCTGCGTATCTGATCTTGAGTGTCTGTATTCAGAGACGCTGAACTTAGTTGGTAGTTGCTGCTCTCGAACTCGCCGGCCCCGTAGAAAATCAGCTCGTGCAGACGACCTCCTGCGGTTCGCTGTCGGGTAATGAGGATGTGCACATCACCGTCCCTACGGTCCCGCACAAAGTCGATGAAGGGTAATTCTCTTTTTATGAAATCGCGATCACAGCTGCCTCTTTTGCAATCCAGAAAAACGGACAGATTGGCATGCAGAGCGGACGGCAGAGTTAATGCAGACACAAACATCATCAGTAGTAGCGTTGGTCGAGAGAGTAAGGGCCTCGCCGAACGGGCAATGTCTGCACAATGGACCGTCAATTTAGTTTGCTCCAGCAAAAGCTGGTCAGAATATCAGGCTTGGTGGGCCATCAAAAGTGTACAGCGAGGTTTGCGCGGCAGCTGCGAAAAACGCTAATTTACGCAATGCAGGTGTTGCAACGGGGGGAAGAAATGACAATACCGATAGAGTTTACCGAGGCGCGCATTCGAGCGGGTTCGGAACCCGAGGATCAGTTGTTCCGCGAGTTTTTACGCAGCGGTGAACCATTTAAGTCGATGCTCGAAAACAATCCGTGGCTGCAGCCGCCAAATTTGAAGGCACCGCTTACTTGGGGTCCGGGTCACTATTGGGACACCACCGTGGCGCGCAAACACAAGTATTGGAAACATATAACGTTACCTAAACCCACCAAAGACATCGGCCAACTGCGTTCGGATTTCCGAGATTGGGGTTATTGTTTAATTGAGGAGGCGCTCTCTGCTGACCAATGTAAGGCGTTTTACGAGCGCTTGATTGAGCAGGCAGAGGGTGAGCGACAGGCGCGCATCGATCAGCAGACGCCAACGGGGCAATACATCAATACGCTCATCAATAAAGGCTCTATGTTCGCGGGCTGCATCGAGCAGGATCCCCGGTATGTGCAAGCCGGGCCGCTGATCGAACAGTTACTCGACGAGAGTCTGGGTAAGGGCTGGATTTGTCATAGCTTTCTCGCCAATGGCGCAGACCCGGGTCGTTATCCCCAGGGTTTGCATATCGATCAGGGGCCTCTGTTGCCATGGGTAACCGCCGAGGCCCCGGCGTTGGTGAACACCATGTTCATTCCTCAAGACGTCGACGACGAAAACGGCGGCACCTTGATAATTCCGGGTTCCCACAAAACACTGATCCAAGCGGGTAGCGGCGGACGCATTGGCGAACTGCCGCCGACGGTCAATCTCGAAGCCGAGGCGGGTACCATTATGCTGTTCGACGGGCGACTGTTGCACGGCACGGGCGTTAACCGCTCTGCGAAACCGCGATTTGTTGCCACTATGAGCAACGTCAAGCCGTGGATGCGTACTCAAGAAAATTGGGTGTTGTCGGTAGCGCCGGATGTTCTTGCGGCGGCGAGTCAGAAACTTTGCCACCGACTGGGTTTGCAGGCCGCGAC
>DEBN01000071.1:0-249 GCA_002348825.1 Gammaproteobacteria bacterium UBA2955 | reverse complement strand
GGGGCCACGGTAGAGGGCTTCGGGCTGGGTGCTCGGGGCCGTGTCGGTGAGACCGCGGGAGATATTCGTCCCTTCCGTTTCGCCCAAGATATGGGCGAATACAAGCGAGTTCGGTCGTTGCCGGATCGCGACCCAGACGATAGAGCCCATACACTGGGTGTTGCTATGCAACAAGCCAAGCGGGGAGATTAAATCGGTCAACGTGACGCTCATTTAGACTCAGCGTGGCGTCACAACGTGCCGCGAATA
>DEBN01000176.1:8623-13200 GCA_002348825.1 Gammaproteobacteria bacterium UBA2955 | reverse complement strand
AGTAAATCTAAATCCAGCCCGGTATCACGCGGTTGATCTTCGAGAATGGCGACCAACGATTCTGTGGCAGAGTGGCCGTAGGTCATACTCATAGACGAAATCGATGTATCGACATTATCGATACCCGCTTCGATGGATTTGACATAAGTAGCCGTGGACATCCCCGTTGTTGCATGACACTGCATGTGAATGGGAATGCTCAACGCGGCTTTCAGTTCGCTAACGAGTTCGTACGCAACGTAGGGCTTAAGCAGCCCGGCCATGTCCTTGATACACAGGCTGTCCGCGCCCTGGTCTTCGATCTGCCGCGCTAAATCTAGCCAAAGTTGGAGGTTGTGTACCGGGCTGACCGTATAGGAAATCGTGCCCTGGGCATGCTTTTCAACCTGCTTTGCGGCGCGAATAGCCGTCTGCAAATTCCGCATGTCGTTCATGGCGTCAAAGATACGAAAAACATCTACCCCATTCAGCGCGGCACGCTCGACAAAACGCTGCACAACATCGTCGGCGTAATGCCGGTAACCAAGCAAATTTTGGCCCCGCAAAAGCATCTGTTGCGGCGTATTGGGCATAGCCGCTTTTAGCGCTCTCAAACGCTCCCAAGGATCTTCACCAAGATATCGAATGCACGCGTCAAAGGTCGCGCCCCCCCATGATTCGAGCGACCAGAACCCAACTTGATCAAGCTTCGCCGCAATCGGCAGCATATCTTCAATACGCATCCGTGTGGCCAGCAAGCTTTGGTGCGCATCGCGCAATATGACATCGGTAATTCCTAAACGCGCCGGAGTATGATCATTCACCACATCAACCTCAGAACTATTTCTTAGCTACTTGTTCAAATTGTCAATTTTATACTTGGAGATTGCCGCTGTAATCGCAGCAACATGAGCCGGATCTAACGAGGGATCATGCTCGGCTTGACTAGCGCCCTGTGGGAACAACCAGGCGATACAGCGCGACATCAATACGGTAGCGAAAATCAGGATCGTTAAAAAACTGAACACCGTCCCCATACCTACAGCCATAAGCTGCACACCTTGCATAATGAGTGGCTCCACCCCGGCCTCCTAGATCTCAAACCCATATTCGAAGATCCATTTGAGCATATTAGCTGGTGTTCCCGCCAGCCGACATGAAAGGTGTTGAGCTTCGAGCAAATCTTCCAGATAATGCGCGGCCCACGCACCCGTGGCCAAACTGGATAAGGCACCGGTCTACGAAACCGGGGATTACAGGTTCGAATCCTGTCGGGTGCGCCATATATTTCAATGACTTAGCTATCTCACCTATAACTGATATCAGTCAGTGGGGGCAGATTCCTGTGGAATCGCTGCCCCATCCCACTCCCGTATGCGGACTTCTGCCGCCTCCCAGGCCCTTTAGCGTGGGTTTCTACCGACAAACAGCTAACCCGGCACCGGAGTGAATTGAGGTATAGGGGGATTATGCTCGATGTCGTGATCACAACTGGTTTCTTTATGCACCAGAGTTTTGAGCTCTTCGAGGTGCTGCTCATAAAGCTCTCTGGGGGTCTTTTCGAGGGTCAAACACAGATGCGCGGCAAGGGCGACGGCGACCCCATGTTGCGCACCATTGCCCATAAGTTTAGTGGCCGATGATGCAACGTGACTGACGCTAATGTGCTTACCCGCCATCATCAGATTTTCGATATTGCAGGAATACAGGCAACGAAAAGGTATCGTGTAAGACTGACCGTCGCGGTTGTCCCAGATCCAATCTTTTAATCGAAAGTCGTATTTCCCTTCGCCCTCTTCCCAAGCGCAATGGATACAGAAAGAGCCGTCATTACCAATCAATGCGTCGTCGAATTCTGTGTGCCCGGTGATGTCGTTTTCGGTGAGTACATAGTCCCCGCAATAGCGCCGGTACTCCCCCTGTGCCGCAACGAACGCCATCCAGTCAAATTCTAAATTCGCATACGCACGTTTTTCCATGCGCTTAACATTGGAAAACGTACCGTAAAGCGCACGCATCAAATAGTCCCGAACGAGTTCGCCCGACGTATAAGGGTCGAGCCATTGGCCATATTCCCAAAAGTGTGTCGCTGGAAACGCATCATTCGCACCGCCGAAACGGAATTCAGGCATGTCCGGATTTTCGCCCGCGCGTGGCCCCGGCCCGTTCTCTAATCCAGGACGCACAAGTTGGCCGCTGAGGTTTGCATAATCTTTAGACACTTCTGTGGCCCAAGGCACCTCGGGAAAATCATACGGTTCGTCTGCCATCCTGGTTCTGAAAAACAAGGTATTCCCGTGGTGCATATGATCCGCTTCGTCGGGCGCGTAGGACTCGCCGAATTGCTCCCGCGATTCACGGCCAAACATGGTTTTAGCGCCGGTCAGCGTAGCCAGCATCGCAACACCCGAGGTATCGATAAAAATGGCGCCGCTGATACGGTACTCGTGACCGCCACGGGAACACACGGTATCCACGGAGACTATCTTGTTTTGTTTGGTTTCCGCGGCGAACACTCTTTGTTCTAAGAACACAGCAACACCTTCGTCCAGCAGAATGTCATAGGCTTTAAGATCGCCGTTCTCTTTGCGTTCGGACAGTTCTCTGAGCACTGCCCCTTGGGTACCCCGAGGCATCAGCCCAATTTCTGTACTGGCGTTGCCGCCCAATACCGGCCGGTCGTGAATGAGTGCGACACTGTGGCCCTGTCGCACGGCCGCCAAAGCCGCCGCACAACCGGATACGCCACCACCTACAACTACGACCTCAAAATTGCCGTTGTCCTCCGGTGCTTCCGGTAACCCGCGCTGCTGTTTTCGCCAGGCACGACTGCTGGCATCGACTTCGTTTGGCGGCACGACACCATCGCCACTGAAATAGATTGCATCGCATCTGCCTTCAAAACCTGTAAGGTCTCTTAAGGCCAGCGTCACCTGGCCCTCGGGCAAATGAACGCTGCCGCCCACTTCCCAATTCCAATCTTCGCCGTTTGCGCCGAATTCTTTGGCTACTGCAACATCGTTAATCAGCAGTTGAAAACGCCCCGGCGAATGTCCAGGAACCCAGTCCTTCGCACGCACAAATAGCTGGTATTCGCCGGCAATCCCGACCTCAAAAGAGGTTGTAGCATCACTCACAGGCCGCCCTAAGCCATGGGCAAGGAGATAGGGCGATCCCATTACCGATTCAAACTGTGAATCTAGAACCCAGCCACCGTATTCAGAAAAGTCCTCCGCCTCGATGAGGAGATTGGGAAGATCAACATTGCTCATATCATTCGGCCCTTGCAGTAGTGTCAGAAGCGAGCCTACCAGTTTGATCGCAAGCAATGGGAATCTTATCCACTCATGATTACTGCGCCGCGATACCGGGCGAAACATTGATGGGCTTGCGGAGGCCCGAAGACACCGACAAATCGACGAGTAAACGGTTACTCCGCGCCATGTGCTGACGCTGCGCTATCCTCACCGGACGGTCCAGCCATTGCTCTTCGAGCGGCGCGGCTAGCCGTTGTGATCGTTTGTGCTCATCACATCCAAGGCCACGGCCACATCGCTCTTGAGCCCTGCTGCCAATTCCAGCATGGTTCAATTTCGCAATTGCGCCCGAACACCGAGGAAACCAAAATTGCCTGCCCATGCTCAAAGAGTACCCCCCCTAGACCCGAAGACGGTGTCGATCGTCGGCGACTTCGGCGCGACCCTGGCGCCACTGACGCCAGTGGGTGCGGTTGTGCGATCCCTTAATCTGTCGAGCACAACGCCACCGCCGCAACCGGTCATCGCCGCACTCGAACACACCATGGCGACACGCGGGTTTATCGTTTTCAAAAACCCGACCGCTCTCGACCCCAGCGCCTTTCTTCGGGCGAGTTGCTGGTGGGGTGGCAAGGCTTTACACAGTACCCATGGAATACATCCGGCGACGCCGGATCACAATCCGCATATTTTTCGTCTTTCCAACGATGCAAATCATGGAATCCTAGGGGTAGGTCCTCAGTGGCACAACGACGGCAGCTTCAATACCGACACCTTCTCCCATGCTGGCTACCACATGGTGCGACCAGCGGAAAACGGCGCGGGCACGTATTTCGCCCACCAAGCAGCGGCTTTCGACGCTCTAGAGCCCGAGCAACGAGAATATTGGGCACGCCTGTCTTCGGTAAACGCAACAACCGGGGTTGTTCACCCCGTGGTTCATGAGCATCCGATATCGAAACGCCAGTGCGTCTGGCTGCATCTTGGCATGACCGGCGCCGTGATCGAGAAACTGTCGAATATCGACGGGTTTCGACTGTTAAATGCGACCGAGTTGACACAACTATGCCACCAATACAACGACCTGCTTAACGCCGGACTCGACCAAGGTTATACGGTTAATTACGAGTACGAAAAGAATGATTGCCTGTTCATCGACAATCTCGCGGTTGCCCATCGCGCCGCGCCAGAGGCTCATTTACCCGCAGAGCAACAGGGGCTGCGCATCATGCACAGGAGCACGATTAAAGGTATGCAGGATCTAAAACCGGCGTTCGGCTTACCACTTAGGCTGGACATCTACGGGCCCAGCCCATTAGGCGCAGGCGTATGGCACGCCGG
>DEBN01000176.1:0-8221 GCA_002348825.1 Gammaproteobacteria bacterium UBA2955 | reverse complement strand
TTTGAGTAGCGTACACGCTGCTAAACCACTCGCCACCGCTAAACACGCAGGCTCCGTACGCAACCGCAGCATGGCTCGATTAAGCTCATCGCTGAGCACGTTAACTCTGAACACATTTAGGTACGTGTGGTTCGCTCCACGCAACGCATCGTTTCTAATTGGTAAGCCTTGCCACGCTCATTGACGATATCGAACCAATTTAAGCTCGTTGGGACATAGGCGAAACCAATACGTTTTTGTGGATGCCATTGGAATATTGAGCCTCCCAACCCAAACCAGCCGAAAAACCCCTCTCGGCCCCGATGCAGTCCTTTCTCGAACATGCCGGCCTGATCATCCACATCAGCGAACGCGGCTAATCCACTTTGCGTGAAATCTGTTAAAAACAATGCCATCGGCCGCTTAACCGGGTTGGCATGCAACAGCTCATGACCCCGTGCGCTTAACACCCTATGACCTGCAATGGTTCCGCCATTAGCCATGGCAGCTGCTAGCTTAGCCAAACCCCGAGCGGTGCATTTAGCTCCCGCCGAAGGGATTTCAGACCGCGCCAACGCCGGCGAGTCCAGCGCCTCGATCCCGCGCTGACTGCGCATCCCGTCAATGGGTTCTTTGTATTTACGCCTGGATCGGTGCTTCGCCGTCGCGAGCAGCGCCCTCAGCTTCGTTAATAATTGGAAAAAATTCAGCTCCATACTGCGACCCAGCATTTTGGGTATGAAGCTTTGCGCCAGCTGAAAACCCAGCCCCAGCATACGTACTGGACTTATTCTTTTGAACTCGTCTTCTGTTACGCCGATGAACACATCGATACCTAAAGGCTCACTGATTTCCTGCCTGAGAAACTGCCCGATGGTGCGTCCTTCCGGCTCCACCCTGCGGAAAATTTCGTTGGCAATCCATCCACGAGTCAACGCATGGTATTCCCGTCGCACGACGTTGCCCTCTGGATAAACTTGGGGCGTTCGCTCTATGACTGCCCCTACGCTGTTGTTTATCAATCCCGTTGGATAAAGACTTTCGGGCGTTAACGTTGCGTCGAACCAACTGAGTCCTGCCTCGTGCCGCATCAGTTCTGCAACGGTGGTGTCGCGCTTATGTAAAGAGCTAAATTCCGGCCAGTAGTGATGAATGGGCTTGTCGAAGTCTAAAAGCCCTCTCTCGGCAAGCATGGCCAGGGTAATGGATTCCAAACTTTTACCGCTACTGAATACATTGATCAGCGACTCTGCCGAAAATTCCGGGTCGTTAATCGCCGTTGCCCATAGATCGACAACGCACTGCTCACCAACGTAAACGCAAAGCTGTGCATTGCGCTCTTTTAAGCTCCTCATATTCTTTTCGAACAACGCTTTAACCGGCTCAAATCCCGGAGCGACCGTACCCATTACCACCATGCACCATCTCCAATGCATCGACCAATCGTCGCGCATACGTCTTACCCATGGGCTCTAACGCCCCGCGTCGACATTTTACAACTCACGAATGGCCTGTGAGCAACCGCTTGCTCCGACGCCGTTCCGGAGCTGGGCCATGTGCCTACGGTCGCATCGCGAAATCACCGACCATGAAACCCGCTGCATCTGCATTGCAATGGCTCGGAACCCCAGCGCATACTCATTGCTGGCGCACTGATGTAGGCGGCAACAGGTGAAAAGTAGCTACGATTTTGCAATCCTCGGCGGCGGCATTGCGGGCGTGTCCGCCGCTTACTTTCTTTCAAAAACAGCAAAAGTCGCGCTAATAGAACGGGAACCGTCATGGGGATTCCATGCTTCGGGGCGCTCCGCGGCAGTATTTATCGAAGCTTACGACAACTTCATCCTGAGCGATCTGACCCTCGATTCAAAAGATTTCTTCATCAATCCAGACCCTGAATTCAGTGAAAGCCCCATTGTTCAACCCCTCGGTGGTGTTACCGTGTTTCGGCCCGATGAACTTGAACAGGCCCAGAGTTATCTCACGCATTGGCAAACCCGATGCCCTAGCCTACGCCTGATCGACCAATCCGACGCGGTCAGTCTTATCCCTATACTCAAAGCAGAGGCGATCGCGGGGGCGATATACGACCCGAATCTGCTGTCGATCGATACCCACCAACTGCTGCAGTGCATGTTGCGCGGGGTGCGCAAACATGGCGGACAATTGTTCTGCGGAATCGACTCAGAACCTAGGATCACCCTGCACAACATATGGGAAATCGACGTTGGCAAGGTTTCAGTAAGAGCGCCTGTGTTGATCAATGCCGCTGGGGCGTGGGCCAATGAAGTCGCACTTATGACAGGACAGCAACCATTACCCCTGACACCTGCACGTCGCACCGCGGCCGTCATCAAAGTGCCCGGAGGCGCGCCCGACTGGCCGATGCTTAAAACCTTCAACCAACAACTTTATGTCAAACCAGAGCAACCTGGACTGTTGGTAAGCCCCCAAGACGAGACGCCGTCTGCAGCGGCGGATGCGTATCCAGATGAACTGGATCTCGCCGTCGCCATCGAACGTTTCGAAAAGCTTTGCGAATTCAGCGTTTCACGCATCCACCGCAGCTGGGCCGGATTGCGCACATTAACGCCAGATCGCCGCCCAGTTCTGGGGTTCGCCAATACCGAAGAAAAATTCTTTTGGATTGCCGGCCAAGGCGGCGCAGGCATACAAACGGCTCCAGCACTAGGGCGTATCGCAGCCGACGCGCTAATCCACGGTGCGGCGATCAGTTCGCAGCTGGACCCGTGTCGGTTTGCGCGCGCTGACGACGTCAGCGCGTGATCGAGCGACCGTATTAACGAGCCTTCGCATCAGGCAAAATCGGCGGGCGCTACAAAGCCGCCGACAGCTTCACTGACCAATCGACTGATCTCGATCGTTTTAAAGTCTTGGTACGGTCCGCTCACAAGTTGCAACCCAATAGGCAATCCGTCTTCACCTACACCTGTGGGGAAGACTGTGCTTGGCAAGTGTGATGCCACCACTATGCCGGCCCAGAACAAGGATTCAAAGTATGAGCGCTGCTCGCCATCCACGAGAATTTCGCGTTCTTCAAACGGTCGATGGTCGTGAGGAATAGCAGGGACAGTGAATTGCGGGCAGAGCAAAACATCCCATTGATCAAAAAACTCGTCCCATGCTTCGCGGAGTTTTTCGCGGCGAAAATTGTGCCGTATCCAATCTCTATGCCGCATAACTGCAGCCCGGGTGACCACAGCGTCGCGACTCTGATCCGCGGGGTCTAACGCCGCCACTCTGGCTTGAGTTTTCTCCGCGACGCTCTCGGGCTGGGCGCTAGACATCACTGCCGTCAACAAACTTTCATAGGTCATATGCGCTTTGCGCACGTCAAAATTTGGACGCGCCTGATAGTCCACGTGAGCGCCGAGATCTGCAAGCGCTGACGCTACTTGCTGAACCCGGTTTTGGGTATCCGCGCTGACCGGAGCCATATCATCACTGGCCCAAACAGCTACTTTCAAACCACGCAGAGACTCCAAGGAACTTGGTGGCAAATTCAATTGCCAGCCCACGGCTTGCCTGCCGGCTGGCTGCGCCATGATCTGCATCGCAACACGCAGGTCTCGCGCGTCTCGAGCCAGCGGCCCGCACACCGAAAGGTCTGCGTCGGGGACTCCGGAAATCAATTCGTGACCCTGCATCGGCACGATCCCCCAAGTCGGCTTGTGACCGAATACACCGCAAAAGTGTGCCGGGGTGCGGATCGACCCGCCGATATCAGAGCCTGCTTCCAGCGCCGTAAAACCCGCTGCCAGCGCCGCGGCACTGCCACCCGACGAACCGCCGGGCGTGCGTGCACGATTCCACGGATTGTTGGTCGTGCCGTAGATTTCGTTATAGCTTTGAAAGTCACCAAGATCGATAGGCACATTGGTTTTGCCTAGAAAATGCGCGCCAGCAGCTTTAAATCGAGCCACCGCCAAACCGTCTGTAGCCGCCACGTTATCGCGATACGCAGGGATACCCCAAGTCGCTGGGGTATCGGCAAGTACGTATGATTCCTTAATGCTCATAGGTACGCCGTGCAACGGGCCAAGGTCCTCACCGCGCGCCAAGGCCGCATCTGCCGAGTCGGCAGCGGCTAACGCCTGTTCGAATACACGCACGCACATAGCATTCACCGATTCATCCAGATTCTGAATGCGTTCGATGTAATGCTGAGTTATTTCTCGCGAGCTGATGCGCTTGGATTTGATAGCGGCGGCGATGTCAACCGCCGCGGCAAATGTTAAGTCAGTCATATCTTCCCTCCTGCAGGATCAGCACAAGTGTCTCTGATTTACCTATTACCTAGCAAATACCAATCTGCACTCTTATTATCTGAGGTCAACCCAACGCTCTAGTCCTGCAACCCTAGGTAAGGAAACCGTCATGCGCATCGATCAAAAACCGCTCATACAAGTCGCATCAGCCATACTGCAAAAAGCTGGCGCTGCAATCGACCGAGCTCAGGCGGTGGCAGAACATCTGGTCATAGCAAATTTGAAAGGCCATGACTCACATGGTGTGGGCATGGTTCCCAACTACGTCAAATCCATGCTGAGCGAGCTTATTCACCCGCAGAATGACGCCCTGCTTACTCGTGACAACGGCGCTGTACTCACCTTCGACGGCAACCTGGGATTCGGTCGAGTCGTCGGCATGCAGGCGATGGATCAAGGCATTGAAAGAGCCAAGTCCCACGGCATAAGCTGTGTTGCGCTTGGCAACGCCGCACATCTTGGGCGTATCGGCGCATTTGCAGAATATTGTGCTGAGGCCGGACTCATTTCGACCCACTACGTTAACGTCGTCGGGCACGACCCTATGGTGGTTGCCTACGGCGGCCGGGACCGGCGGTTTATTACCAATCCGTTTTGTTGTGCCGTACCAAGAGCAGACGGCAACCATGTGGTGCTCGACATGGCCACCACTACCGTTGCAGCAGGCAAAGTCAGAGTGGCCTACATGAAGGGCGAACCCGTGCCCGAGCACTCCCTAGTAGACCGTAACGGTGTGGAGACCACCGATGCTAGCGTCATTTTCAGCAGAGACGGCGGTGGCGCCATGCAGCCGTTTGGTCTGCACAAAGGGTACGGACTGATGGTCATGTGCGAACTATTGGGCGGCGCACTGGGCGGCAATTTCACAATGCAGCCTGGCAACCCGCGTGGCGGCGCCACCTTGAATAATATGCTGTCGGTCATACTGGACCCTAGCGCCATAGGCGATCTGGCAGCCTACGATGCAGAGGTTACGGCCATGATTGAGTACATCTATGCCAGCGAAGCAGCTGAAGGCATCGATAAAGTACTCGTACCCGGCGACCCGGAGCGCCAGAGCGTAGCCGCTCGCAGCCAAGCGGGCATCGACATCGACGACAATAGCTGGCAAGACATTACCAGCGCCGCCGTCGCCGCGGGCATGAGCGAGGCAGAAATCGGTGCTCTGATAGCTTAACGACGCGCTAGGAGCAGCGGTTTAACAATTCAGAAAGGTGTTCATCCAACACGACGAGCGACACATCAGCAATTTGATCAGCTTGGCCACGGCAGAATTGGAATTTGATGGCAACGATCGACCTCTACATGAACCCCCACAGATCGAGGCGTTAATTGATTTCCATTGAGATCGTCATTGGTCAAGCCCATACGCGTTAGAATGTCCGCGAAGTTAAACGTCAAAGAGACAATACGTCAGCCATTGTGAGGTACAGCTATGAGCGATCCGGAAGAGTCACCACCAGAGCAAAAATTTCACGGATGGAGGCTGTTGGGCTTCATTTTCGCTGTTTTTTTAACCGTTGCCATCGCCTCTGCAGTAATCGATTGGCTCGTAATTGGGCCGCTGGAAGGCAGAGCCTTCTAGACCAAGCACAGAGAAAGGGCACTTCAATATCACCCTAGCGCAACCGGCGACGCTGAGCCGTCACCAGAAACGCCTAACTCCGAGCGTCATCCCGCTGTCGGATTTTGTCACGGATCCAAGGGATCAACTCTTTACCAAATTCAACTGCATCGTTAAACGGATCAAATCCCCTGATCAGCACACCCGCCACACCCAAGTCATAGTATTTTGCAATGGCCTCTGCGACCTGTTCGGGTGTTCCGACAAGTGCCGTTGAATTGCCGCTGCCTTGGGCCGCTGCAGCGATCGGCACCCACAGCCGCTCATCATGGATTTCGCCATCGTCGATAAGCCTGCTCAAGCGTTTGGCTGTTTCTGCCTCTGGCGCTCTAACGCTGGGCTTAGAGGCGTTTTCTACGGATTGAAGTATTTGCCGGGCTTTTTTCCACGCTGCATCCTCCGTCGGCGCGATGATGGGTCGGAAGGACAGGTTATATTTGAGATGCCTCTGATGAACACTCGCCATGCCATCCAACTCATCCATCATGCCTTTGACTAAACCCAATGATTCGCCGAATAAAGCATAAGTATCGCAATGCTTGGCGCCAATCGGCTTCGCTGCTGCAGAGACGCCGCCAAACCATAAGGGTACATGGGGACTTTGGGCGGCCTGCACTTCAGAGCTGGCACGTCTAACCTGGTAATATTTGCCATCAAAATCGAAGGGCTCTGCGGACGTCCAAACCTTGCGCATGATCTGCAGATACTCATCGGTACGTTGATAGCGTTCATCGTGCCCAAGAAAGTCGCCATCGCGTCGTTGATCAGCATCGACACCGCCGGTAATTATGTGCAGTAACAACCGTCCTTGAATAAGGTTATCGAGGGTCGCCACCCGTCGCGCCGCTTGGGTAGGTGCGGCGAATCCAGGCCTGTGCGCCAGTAAAATTTTGATTTTTTCGGTGCTGTAGGCAACGTGCTGAGCGATCCCAAAACCGTCGGCCGAGCTCGAGGAATGACCAATTAATACGGCGTCAAAGTCCGATGCTTCGTGCGCCGCAGAAAACTCGGCGATGTATTGAGCGTCTATTCCACCGCCCACGATATGCACAGTAGCTTCCGTCGGTGGCGCACTTACCCCGATCATTCCCAAAATATTTATTGGCATAGCTTACCCTCCGGAGAAGGAGTGTATATCCGGGAACGAAAAGACACACGCCCCAAAAAACGCGCAGAGACGAGAAACAGCAGCAAGGGAACGCTATTGAGCTTTTTTCAAGACTCCTCTACCGGACCTCGCCTGGCGCCCTCGAGTCTTCCTACCCGTCAGTTCTCGCTGGACGGAAAATAAGTCCAGTAAAGAGGATACGGCTTTCAACTCCATGTGACTGCAATGCTCCAAGCGCATATGAACCGACTCAACGCTGATGTGTCGATCCCGATCGCCTATGCCCCATGCCAGCCAGCCGGGTTCAACTTGAAACGTCGCCGCAAGCTCCATCATCTTGTCTCGCGTAGGTGTGACCTCTGCTTTTTCCCAGCGCAGCACAGCGTTTGCTGTAACACCCACCAATTTTGCGAGCCCCCGAAGCGAGTATCCTCGTTCTGATCTTAGCGCTCGCAATCTGTCAGAAAATTGATCAATCATACCCAACAACGTAACCAAACTTTAATTTGGCGATCCTCCGCTAGTTACGACAAAAAATCGCCGAAAATCCGAGGAGTGGTGCAAAATAGGTGACAGACGTAACAATTTCGGCCTTTTTCTGCCAAATTAAGTCGGTGAGCGCCATTAGCTCGCCAACTCCACCGCCAACTCTTGGGGCATCTGGTGCGCGGAGCCAGCGAGCCCGTCTGCAATAAAGGAGCAATCTAAATAACATTGTAGGGGCAACGCCAAAGCTATCATTTGCTCGCGCAACTGGAGGGGCACTTTGTGGACACTTATCTCATTCGCCCATCGCAGGCTCAGAAACAGGTGACCGGCGAAGCGCGTGAGCGCCCAACCCAGGTTGCCGCTCCGCAGGCTTTGCTGAGCTCCGTCAAACTCTCTAGACAGACGATAAAAACGTTCTGGATCTTGGTCAAAAATGGATTGGAAAAAAGCCACCAAATGATCGCTTTCCGAACAGGCGAATACGCTGACCTCACCTCCCCGCGTGGGGTAGATCAATGCCGCCCGCGCGGCATCAGTTGCCAAAAACTCATTGGCGCACTGGCGCATGAAAGCGACAGCTGAACCGACCTCAAGACCCCCAATTTGTGACCAGGACATCCTCACCTAACCCCTTCAAAATACCGTTGGTCGGCTAATATCTACCGTTTGTCACTATTTTTCAAGCTTTGGTCATAAAAAATATTCGCCAACAGTTCTACTTAATTGCATCGA
>DEBN01000048.1 GCA_002348825.1 Gammaproteobacteria bacterium UBA2955 | reverse complement strand
CGACCAATTTTCCTGCTGCGTACGTAGCGCTTTGTTCTCGCGGGAGAGCTGTTCGGTAAGAGAAATTAGCTCGTTAACGCGACGCTCCAGAACATCCATTTCTTCCAGGGGAGGATTTTTCTGAGAATGTATGTCGCTCATAAAGGGCAGGCTTTGGCACAGAGTAGTAACATGCCTCATGCTGCGCGGCTGCGGCGCAAAATTCAATCTTTCCACGCAATAACGCTGTCCTGGCAGGTGGTAATTGTTTGGCCAGTGGGCGATAGTCTGAGGCCAACAATTTCTGCTCTCCAATTGGACGAATCCATGTCTGAACTGCGTATTCACGCCGAAATGGCTGCCTATTCTATTGAGCCCGAAGAGCTGCACGGCATGGTTTGCGGGATGGCGGTGAACGGTAATCATGAGTTCGTACTCAGCGATTTTATTGACTTTGTCGGCATTGACGCGCTATCGGATCAAGAATCCCTTGGCAATTTTGTTAACGCGGCCCTGGATGAACTACACGATCAAAATATGATCTTTCAGCCGCTGGTTGCGGATGAGGAAGACCCGATTACCAAGCGCGTGGAAACCATCGCCAATTGGTCTGGGGGCTTTCTTGCCGGCTTTGCTGCTAGTCTGGATGGTGAGCATGCCGAGTTGCCAGTAGATGTGCAGGAAATCATCAAGGACTTGGTGGCGCTATCGTCGCTTGATCCTGAGGATTATCGCGAGGCAGAGTTTGAGCCGGGCGAGATGGAAGAACATGAGGCCTCGTTGACCGAGGTTCATGAGTACGTGCGAGTAAGCACCCTGTTGATATTGGCGCTAATGGACGAACACGTCTCGGTGGAGTCCGCGATTGACTAGGGCTGCCCTCGCGAACGAAGACTTTGCTCGCCGCCGCCGGCTTTTGCTCAATCACATGCATCCCGGGTCGATTGCGGTCATTCCCGGGGCCGCGCAACAGCGCCGCAGCAACGACATTTTTTTCCCCTTTCGCCAAGACAGCGACTTTTACTATCTGACCGGCTTTGACGAACCGGACGCACTCTTGATACTGATTCCCGGACGGTCACAGGGCGAGTCCATTTTGTTTTGTCGCGAACGAGATCCGCACTTGGAGCGCCGCGACGGTGCGATTTTGGGTCCGGATCAGTGTCAAACGGTGCTCGGTATAGATGACGCCTTTCCGATCAGCGATGTGGATGAGATTCTGCCTGGACTGTTGGAGGCCCGCAGCCAGATCTACATGAAGCTTGGCGAACATGCGGTTTGGGACGAGCGGGTGCTGGCTTGGTTGGATGAACTCGTCAGTCGGCGACCGGCGGTGGTTGCTAAAGTTCAGCAGGTCACAGCGCTGGGGCATCTGCTCCACGAACAGCGCTTGATCAAGGAGCGCAAAGAACAGGCGTTGATGGCAAGGGCGGCCCAGATCAGCGTTGCAGCCCAATACGCAGCACTGGCGCGGCTTCGTCCCAATGTTAGCGAAGCGGACCTCGAAGCGGAATTGCTCTACAGCTATCGCAAACAGGGCGCCCGTTTTGAGGCGTACCCCAGCATCGTCGCTGCAGGCGACAACGCCTGCGTGCTGCATCACACCCGCAACGAAAGCCTCATTGACGCGGACGATCTGGTGCTCATCGACGCGGGCTGCGAATTTGCATACTACGCCGCTGACGTCACTCGCACCTACCCAGCCAACGGCAGGTATAGCCAAGCCCAGCGCGCGCTATACGATCTCGTGCTAAAGGCGAACCGCGGGGCTATAGCCGCCTGCCGCCCTGGCGTTGGCTTCAACCAACCCCACGACATCGCCACTGAAATACTGGTAGACGGGCTGATCGCTCTGGGCCTGCTTTGCGGCACTGCCGAGACAGTGATCGCAAGCCGCGCCTACGAGAAATTTTGCCCACATAAAACCTCCCATTGGCTGGGCCTAGATGTACACGATGTCGGCGACTACCGGCTCGGCGAGCGGTGGCGCGATTTGATACCTGGCATGGTTCTGACCATCGAGCCGGGCATTTACATACCACGTGATTCGACAACAGCCGATGTTCCCGAAGCCTTTCGCGGCATCGGTATTCGTGTGGAAGACAGCGTGTTGATTACACCCCAGGGCTGCCAAGTGCTGACCGAGGGTCTGCTCAAGGATCCGGACGAGATCGAACGGTGGATGGCGACCAACGGGTCTGTGGGGCAAAGCGCGCAAGGCCTCATAGAGGTACTAGCGTGAGGTTAAACACCGACGACACAAGTTCGATACTCGTTGTTGGCGCAGGTCCTGTCGGCGCTGCAGCTGCATTGAGTTTGGCTGAGCGTGGCTACCCAGTCATTTTGGTTGATCGCACCCCGCCCCAGCCAGGAACCTCAGCTTTCGGTATCGACGTTCGCAATGTCGCCCTATCGCCACGCTCGGCCGTATTGCTGCAAAACATCGATGCGTGGCCTGAGCAGGCGGCGGCATATCACAACATGCGGGTTTGGGAGGAGCGCGGCAGCAGCGCATTGGATTTCGATGCAGCAAGCGTTAATCGCCAGGAGCTGGGTTGGTTGGTGGAAGTCGGACCCTTGCTGGAGCGTCTGTGGCAACGCCTTGAGGCACACCCCAACGTACAGATCGTTCTGGGCACAACCCAGTGCGTCACCCCCCGCCAGCATGGCATTGTCCTGACGGTGCAACCGGCTAAGACCGG
>DEBN01000017.1:3035-10296 GCA_002348825.1 Gammaproteobacteria bacterium UBA2955 | reverse complement strand
GTACATATGCCAGCGCCAATCATCGTTCGGGTCATCACTGGCGATGGCACACGTAATACCACCTTGCGCGGATACCGTGTGCGATCGCGTCGGGAAGACCTTGGTAATCACCGCAGTTTTCAGCCCCGACTGCGACAATTGCAGAGCGGCGCGAAGACCAGAACCGCCTCCACCAACAATAACGCCGTCGAAATCCATTGTTTTTAATTTAGTCATCTGAGTTCCTGAAATTTTTGGGGCAATCTTAGCGATTCAGCCGCAAAGCGCTTACCAAATGGCTTTAACCGCGTACAAAAAGTAGGTGGCCATAATGCCTATACAGGCCGCCTGATATGCGACTCTAATTTTATCTGCCGAGTCAGGCAGCCCCCAGTGGCCCGGTTGGATATAATCGGTTCCAATCGTCCACATTCCCACCCACGCATGACCAATGGTCGCGAGTATTGCCACAGTGCTGGCAATTTTCATAACAATGCTGCCGAAAAACGTTACAAAGGTTTGATAGTCCACTTGGTTCAACGCGAAAAATCCAACCACCACGGCGGTGTACAAGGTTAGGATCATCGCTGTTACCCGTTGCAGGACAAAGTCCGTGACCCCGCGACCCGTGATTCCGGATATGCGTACTACCAAAGCCATTGATAAAACACTCCAACACTCAGCGCAGTCAGCACCAACACCGACGCCGAGCCTATTCGCGACGCTTTAATGGTGTCGCCAATGTGGAAATCCAACATTAAGTGCTTAATTCCGAGGAAAATGTGAAACATAAGCAAACTGAGCAGAGTCACCATAATCAGCTTCGGCAACGGCGTCATCAGCAGCGCTTTGGCTTGCGCAAAACCATCACTGGACTCCATCGCCAGGTCTAAAACGTAAAGCGCGAAAGCGACACCACCAAAGAGCACCATGCCGGACACCCTATGGGAGATTGACACCATCGGCACGAGCGATAAGTTAAAAAGGATGGTCTCCCATAGGCCGACGCTACCCGGACGATCCATTTTCATAGCCTGCCTCGCATTTCAGTCACCGTGCTTTGAACCTCAAACGGGTTATATTTTCTCGCATTACGATCGACCGTTCCAGATCCATTAGTCCACCTAGGAACATTCAATACCGGCCTAATCTCGATGTTATAAAAGGCTTTTATGTACTCGTACCTCACCTCAGGTGATGCTCGAAATTTTTGTCGAGGTCTCATTCGCGAACCTGCCCAGACTGTCACCTTCAAGGACGACCCAGAGCGCAAGCTTCACTCCTTTTGGGCCCAATGATACTCAATGCGGCCTTAGAATTGGACACCAATGGTGTGCAAAATTTCTTTGGTCGAGTTTTGTCTATCCGAAGTTTAGCAAGATCGGTTTTCGACCGTTGATCTGCACCCCAAAATCGGAGACCAGAGCTACTTTTTATGCTTCCTGCCGAATTTGGGGTGCAACGATACCAACGAAGGGAACCGCTTTACATGGAATAATTAACAATCAATATATTCTTTTCGAGAATGATTCGGCGGCATTTCCCCAGGCTGCAACTGTAGCCACCCGTTACTGATCACCAAAATCCTTTTGTCAAACTGGAAAAACAATGCGTTTTCGTAAATGATGTCTGCAACTCGATGTCTAAGCATGAGGAACGCACAAAAACACCGAGAAGAATAAGACCAAATAAAACGTGGCAGTACTAGGCAGTACTAAGCATTACTATAAGAATAAACTGTGCTTTTCCGTCCAACGCCACACTGGGCGGTTGCTTTGACCCTTAACCGAGCTATAGGCGCTAAACTCTACCGTGAGAACTGCTCTAAGCCTCGCTGAGGTTGGGTCCATTTTGAAAATATGCGCTTAGCGCACCACTGGGAGGACGTAGGACTTTTACCATGACTGATCAAGCCCCAAAACATGCAACGCTTACCATAGACGGCGTCAGCGACCCCATCGAATTACCCATTTACTCCGGCTCAGTTGGGCCCGATGTAATCGATGTAGGTAAACTCACATCCCAGGGTTACTTCACTTACGATCCGGGATTCGTGTCCACCGCCTCCTGCGATTCAGAAATTACCTATATCGATGGCGACAACGGTGTGCTCCTGCATCGCGGTTACCCGATCGAGCAGCTTGCAGAAAAATCAGACTATTTAGAGCTGTGCTATCTGTTGTTGAATGGCGAATTGCCCAACGCGGAAGAAAGCGCTCAATTTGTCGACACCATTAAGCACCACACCATGGTCAATGAGCAGTTGCGCAGTTTTTTCAAAGGGTTCAGCCCGAACGCGCACCCAATGGCGATTATGTGTGGCGTGGTTGGCGCATTATCGGCGTTCTACCACGACTCCACAGACATCGACAACGCGGAGCATCGACGGATTACTGCGCATCGCCTAATTGCAAAAATGCCAACCTTGGCCGCTATGAGCTACAAACACGCGCAAGGCCAACCGTTCATTTATCCGCGCAATGATTTGAGCTACGCGGAAAACTTTCTGCACATGATGTTTGCAACGCCCTGCGAGGACTACCAGGTCAGCCCAACCATCGCCAAGGCGATGGACCGTATTTTCTTATTACACGCCGACCACGAGCAAAATGCCTCAACCTCGACGGTGCGATTGGCGGGGTCTACTGGCGCCAACCCATTTGCCAGCGTTGCGGCCGGTATCGCTGCGTTGTGGGGGCCGTCTCATGGCGGGGCCAACGAAGCGGTATTAAACATGCTCGACGAGATTGGCAGCGTCGACAACATTCCGGACTACATCAAGAAAGCGAAGGATAAGGACGACCCCTTCCGCATCATGGGTTTCGGACACCGCGTTTACAAAAACTACGACCCGCGCGCTAAAGTAATGCAGCAAACGTGTCACGAAGTTCTCGAAGAACTCGGCGTGGAAGACAACCCGGTGTTGGCCATGGCTCGGGAATTGGAGCGAATCGCGCTAGAGGATGAATACTTCGTCGAAAAGCGCCTTTACCCCAATGTTGATTTCTATTCAGGCATCATTCTAAAAGCCATCGGCATTCCGGTAGAGATGTTCACCGTAATCTTTGCCACCGGCAGAACCCCGGGATGGATCGCCCACTGGAATGAAATGATCAGCGGTCCGTACAAGATCGGGCGACCACGCCAGCTCTACAAAGGCTACGCCAAGCGTGATTATCCGAACTGATCAGGGTTCGGCAGCGCACACAAAAAAAGGCGCCCTCGGCGCCTTTTTTTGTGGACACTAGTGCGTCAGCCTACGCAATAAACTGGACGTATCCCAGCGACCTCCGCCCATATTCTGTACGTCCGCATAAAATTGATCGACTAGTGCAGTCAGGGGCAAGCGCGCGTTTAATTCGCGACCCGTGTCCAGGGCGATGCCCAGATCTTTACGCATCCAATCCACGGCGAACCCAAAATCGTACTCGCTCTTGGCCATGGTCGCTGCCCGGTTATTCATCTGCCAAGACTGAGCAGCGCCTTGGGAAATAACGTCTACCACAGCGTCTACATTCAATCCGGCCATTTGCGCAAAGTGCACACCTTCTGCCAAGCCCTGCAGCACACCGGCGATGCAGATCTGGTTCACCATCTTGGTTAACTGCCCAGCTCCTGCGGCGCCCATTAATGCGGTTTTTTTCGCGTACACATCGAGCAATGGCTGGACGTCTCGATAATCCTCTTCATTGCCGCCAAGCATGATCGTGAGCGCAGCGTTCTCCGCTCCCGCCTGACCTCCTGACACCGGCGCGTCAAGGAAAGCGACCCCTGCAGCTGCACAGGCCGACGCCAGTTCCACCGCTAACTGCTGCGACGCGGTGGTGTGATCCACCAAAAATGCACCTGAACTCATGCCCGCCAGCGCACCGTCCTCGCCGAGGGTGACGCTGCGGACATCATCATCATTGCCTACACACATGAACACCACATCCGCTGCCTCTGCGGCTTGCCTTGGTGTGGCTGCGGTAGCGCAGTCGCCGTACTGAATATACTCTGCCAACCACTGTTCGGCTTTGGCTGCGGTGCGGTTATATACGGTTACCGCAACGCCGTGTTTCGCCAAATGTCCGGCCATTGGATAGCCCATGACTCCAAGACCGATGAACGCGACTCGACCTAGCTCCTTACTCATGGTTGTTTTACCCTTTACGACTTGATTGCGGTCATCTTCGCAATCCTGCATTGAGATTGCGAGATCCAAGGGTTCTGCAATCGGTTTTTATTAGACACACCAAGAGCAACACTATGCCCGAATTGCGCGATTTGCCGGCCATCGACACCCTATTGCAGGCCGATGAACTGCAAGCGTCCATTGCCGGTCATGGCTTACAAACGGTCAAAGGCGTCTTGCGCGATATGCAAACGCAAATGCGTGCCACCAAGACGTTGCCAGATTGGGCCGATCAACCTGCCGGCTACGCTCAAGCCGTAGCGGCGGCGCTGAGTAACTCAGACTACACACCCGTCTTCAATCTCAGTGGCACGATCATTCATACCAACCTCGGCCGAGCCGTCTTGAGTGAACAACTGTGGCGCGGGATTGAACCGTTAATTACCCGCCCGATGAATCTGGAATACGACTTAAAAGCCGGCAAGCGCGGACAACGCGACACCGTAGTCGAAGCGCGCTTATGCCGCATTATCGGCTGCGAAGCCGCAACCGTGGTGAACAATTGCGCCGCGGCTTTAATGCTGGTTCTAAACACCCTGGCCCTAAGCAAAAAAGTGCCGGTTTCCCGCGGTGAGCTGGTGGAGATCGGCGGCAGCTTTCGGCTGCCGGAACTGATGACACGAGCGGGCTGCGAGCTGATGGAGGTAGGCACCACCAACCGCACCCGACTTAGCGATTTTGCCGACGTCGCCGACGAAGCCGCTATGCTGCTGAAGGTTCATCCCAGCAATTACCACATAGAAGGTTTTACCGAATCTGTCGCCACCAGCGAACTCGCGCAACTGGCGCACGCGCACAATTTATCCAGCTGCGTAGATCTTGGCAGTGGCACACTTATTGACCTCACCCGGTTCGGCTTGCCCGCCGAACCGACCCCTCAGGAGGTGCTGGCCGACGGCGCCGATCTCGTGACCTTCAGCGGCGATAAATTGTTAGGCGGTGTGCAGGCTGGCATTATCGTTGGCAAGCGTGAACTCATTGAGCGTATACGCAAAAATCCCATGAAGCGGGCCCTGCGAGCGGACAAAATCACCCTTGCCGTGCTCGAAGCGACATTAAAAATTTATGAAGACCCCGACAGCCTTAGCGACAACATACCGATCTTAAAAATAATGACCCGCCCAGTGGCGGAGCTTGAGCAAGCCGCGCAACGGCTTAAATCCGCATTCTCAGCCAACTACGCCTGCGCCATAGAGCGGACAGAAGCGCAAATCGGCAGTGGCGCTCTACCCGATAAAACATTGCCCAGCCTAGCCCTACGACTGCGCCACAGCTCAATGAGCGCAAAAGACATCAGCACCCAGCTGCGCGCCTTACCGGTACCGGTCGTGGGTCGCATCAAAGACGACTGCGTATGGCTGGATCTGCGCTGCGCAGAACCTGTGGATGAACTCATCGAACAACTGTCGCGCCTGCCCCAATGATCGTCACACTGGCCGGGCATGTGGATCATGGAAAGACGTCATTAGTCCGCGCTTTAAGCGGCGTTAATACGGATCGTTTGGCTGAAGAACAAAAGCGTGGTCTAACGATCGACTTGGGCTTCGCTTATATTGATGATGGACAGATTGGCTTCGTCGATGTTCCCGGGCATCAAAAGTTTATCCACAACATGGTCGCAGGGGTGGCCGCGAACCAATACGCCATGTTGGTGATTGCGGCTGACGACGGCCCAATGCCACAAAGCCGTGAGCATTTGGACATTTTACGTCTAACCGGGATCGCGGCAGGTTGCGTGGTCATTACAAAAAGTGATCGCGTGGCATCCGAACGGCTGCAGCAATGCAGTGAGGAAATAAAAAATTTGGTCGCGCAATCGTTTCTGCACGACAGCCCGGTATTTACCACGTCGACCGAAGATGCCAAGAGCTATACGCCGCTGTTAGAGCACTTGCGCACACAATCCAGACACCACGAAAATCTGCAACAACACCAGCCCTTCAGACTCGCGATAGATCGAAGCTTTAATGTTAGAGGCGCTGGCGTGGTGATCACTGGAACGGCGCACAGTGGCAACGTAAATACCGACGAGCGGCTGCATCACTACCCATCTGGGCAGTTAGTTCGGGTGCGAGGCATCCGCACCCAAGACCAAGAAGCCACTGCCGCCCAAAGCGGCGAGCGTTGTGCGCTTAACATCGCCGGGCTTGAACTTGCAGACATCCAGCGCGGAGATTGGCTTACTGCAACGCCCCCTGCCGGCTATCAAACCCTTAGCCTTGAACTGCAGGTGAGTAAGGGCTTCCCGCGCGCAGTAAAGCACTGGACCCCAGTGCACGCGTACCACGCCACTCATCACTGTCAGGGACGGATTGCATTAGCTCCGGGACAGCGTCTTGAACCGGGGCAGAACGCACGGGTGGATCTTGTGCTTGATGCGCCCATCTATTGTCATCGCAGTGATCGCTTGATTCTGCGTGACCACGGGCTAGACACGACGTTAGGGGGCGGCACAGTGATCTTCGCCGACGCAACAGCGCCCCACCGGCGGCACAACACAACTCGGCAACAGCACATCAACGCCTATTCTTTAGCGAACCCAAAAGACAGCCTGTCGGCGCTCTTACAGGTCGGCGTGACCGATCTGAAACACTTTCGCGATTTCTGGCACCTCAGCGCGGCCGACTACACGGCATTGCTCGAAGAACACACACTGCATCGAAACGATGACTTCGCTCTGAGTGACGAGCATTGGCAGGCCTATAAAACCGCCTTGGTGGAACAATTCGAAAGCCAGCCCGATCAAGCGCTGCGCGAAAACCAACTGCACAGCGCAATCCCGCCAACCTTTCGCCAACCCCTACTCAACGAACTGGTCAACAAAAAGATCCTCAGTCACACCGGCGGCGAATACCGTTTGTTGGGCCAAACCATCAAACTGCCCGACCATCTCGTTAAATTGTGGGACCTATTGGAGCCCGTGCTCGCCCAAAACCAAGCCCCAAGCACGGGCGACCTGGCCAAACGCTTTAACATTGCTCAAACCAACCTCGAGCGAGGAATGAACGAATTGGTCAAAACGGGATTACTGATTAATGTAGCGAATCATCGCTACTATCTGCCCAACCAGTTAAAAGAGATTGCGAAAATCGTTCAACGAATGGCCGC
>DEBN01000017.1:1296-2835 GCA_002348825.1 Gammaproteobacteria bacterium UBA2955 | reverse complement strand
GAAAACAGCAAACAGCCGATGCACCATCGCAGTAAAAACGACTGCCTTAAAGCGCCCTAGGCCAACATTGTGAGCGAAAGCACACCAAGACAGGGCGGAGTTATAGCAAAATTTAATCGCTCCGAACGACGTGTGGGCGAGGTGCCCTTTTGGATTAAATTTGCACAGGGCTTCAGCGCACTTCCGGGCCAGCACAAAGAGTGGGCATTCAACACCCTGCTGCTACTTTACTACTCTCAAATACTAGGTATGTCAGCGACTTTAGCGGCCATAGTTATCGCGATTTNNAATGTCGCCATCGAAGTTTTAGAGTATTTTGACAGCAAGGGATTTACGCGCCGGCAAGGCAATGACCGCATTATCTTAAATTCAAATGTTTTTGATTGAACAAAGATAAATTGTACGGCACTCACATGGGGGAGCATGCGCCAGCGATGAAAACAGCAAACAGCCAATTCACCATCGCAACAAAAACGACTGCCTTTAAGCTACCTAGGCCAACACTGTGAGCGAAAACACATCGACAGAGGAAATAAGCACGGCGCCGAAATTTCAAAGGGTCGAGCAACGCGTGGGCAAAGTGCCGTTTTGGACTAAATTTGCACAGGGGTTCAGCGCACTTCCCGGCCAGCACAAAGAGTGGGCTTTTAACACACTATTGTTGCTGTACTACTCCCAAGTACTGGGCATGTCAGCGACTCTAGCGGCCATAGTTATCGCGATTTCGTTAGTTTTTGACGCTATTTCTGATCCAATGGCTGGCGCATTCTCCGACAGTTTTCGCAGCCGTTGGCTGGGGCGGCGCCACCCGCTCATGCTCGCTTCAATCATTCCGAGCTGCGTGGCCATTTTTGCACTGTTCTCGCCGCCCCAAGACCTAGACGAGTATTTCCTAGCAGCATGGATGCTTGCCTGCACCGTCACCCTGCGCGTCAGCTTTTCATTCTTTGCGGTCCCCTGGGGAGCCATCGCCGCTGAGTTCTCAGAAGATTATGCAGAACGCACAATTATCATCGCATTCCGAATGATGATCGGAGTCCTGGGTGGAGGGTTGTTCGGATTTTTAGCTCTAAGAATCCTCTTCCAGGACTCTGGAGGCGGACTGTTTAACCCTTCACATTATCGCCCCTTTGCCGCAACGATATCGGGCCTCATGTTCTTCTGGATGACATTTTCAACGCTGGCCACGTTAAACCAAGTCAAGTACCTGCCCCAACCTTCTAATGTAGTCCCTAAGGTCGCGCCGTGGGAGATGCTAATGCGAATCGCAGAGGCGCTCAAAAATAATTACTTCCGCACCCTCTTCATCGCCACACTAATCGCGTCAGCTGTTATTGGAACCGGTCAGGTCTTTGACGTTTACATGAACACGTTTTTCTGGGGATTCGGCACCGAGGATTTGAGTTTGCTACTTCTGGGGGGCATTTTCGGCATGGTGTTGTCGATACTTACCATAAAGCCCTTACAGACAAGATTCGAGAAACGCGACCTGATTTTATTTGCGCTCAGTTTCATCACCGTGCTGCAAATCCTAAAGGT
>DEBN01000017.1:0-1137 GCA_002348825.1 Gammaproteobacteria bacterium UBA2955 | reverse complement strand
ATGAACACGTTTTTCTGGGGATTCGGCACCGACGAACTGAGTGATCTGCTTTGGGGGGGTATTTTCGGCATGGTGTCGTCGATCCTTACCATAAAACCCTTACAGGCAAAATTTGAGAAACGCGACCTAATTCTATTTGCGCTTACTTTTATCACCGTGCTGCAAATCCTAAAGGTTTCTTTTCGGTTCGCCGGATGGCTACCGGAAAATGGCGATCCACTTTTGCTGCAAATCTTCGTCTTTCAAACAATGTTAATGGGATATTGCGGCTCACTGTTTTTGATGATGTACGCGTCAATGATGGCCGATATCGCAGACGATCAAGAACTGAAAAACGGCCTGCGCCAGGAAGGTATTTTTTCCGGCGGGATAACATTTGCAGGAAAAGTCACCTCCGGATTTGGTCTCATTCTTGGTGGTCTGCTCTTGGACTTGGTCATCGTTTTTCCAAAAGGGCTGCAACCCGGCGAGGTAGCTCAGGATATCCTCATACGTATGGCCGTTATAGATGGCATCATTATGCCCGCGCTTAACCTAATTCCCTTTCTATTGTTACTTAAATACAAGTTGGATCGTGCTGCAGTGCGGGACATCCAAAACCAACTGAATGCGCGAAAGCAATCAGCCTAGGAAACTCACTAGAGTTCGCTGGCGTACTTTTCCGCCAGTTGATCTGCCAAATGGCCGCGCTCGGTTTCACGCAGACGCTGCAGATAAGATTCCAGCTTGCCACGCACATGATACGGGCCACCTTCTTGCATAACGTTATCGTGCGGATCGCGACCTCGCGCCGCATCCGCGACCATATCGCCAAGCCATTGAGCAAGCAGATCACGGCCCTCAGACAACTCAGCAGGCGCAGTATCGACTAAATTGTTCTGTTCGTGAGGATCCAACCTAACATCGAACAGCATTTCGTCATCCCAAAGGTGAAACGCGTCATGACGGGTATTCAGATACAGATAATCGCCAAACCGCACACCCCGCTGACACGCCCACGCTGCTTGCGAAACCACGAGAAAATCGCGGCCTTGGTCGCCACCGCTACGAAGGGTCTCGGCAAAACTTTCGCCATCCCAAGTATTTGGAACCTTGCGCCCCAACAGTTCAAGTACGGTTGCAAATACATCCACGTGA
>DEBN01000047.1 GCA_002348825.1 Gammaproteobacteria bacterium UBA2955 | reverse complement strand
TTCAAGCGAGGTATTGCCTAAACCGGCGTAAATGCTCAACAAATTTTTCGCTTCTGGCCGGTTGTCGAGGCCCTCTAAGCTGTCGGGCAATGGATCGGGGTCGGTCTTTGCCTTGGCAATCTTTTTCGAGATGTCATCGTTGCTGTCGAGCATGCCGAGCCTGCTCATGTCTGAGGGATCAGACTTGGACATCTTTTTAGTACCGTCGCGTAACGACATTACGCGTGCGGCAACCGGCAGAATAAGTGGCTCCGGCAAAGGAAAAAACTCCTGATCTGCATCCTGCGCGAAATCGTTATTAAATTTCTGTGCGATGTCGCGAGTAATTTCTAAATGCTGCTTTTGGTCATCCCCTACCGGGACCAGGTTCGATTTGTACAACAGAATGTCAGCCGCCATTAAATTCGGATAGACGTAGAGTCCGACCGACGCGTTTTCACGCTTCTTGCCGGCTTTTTCTTTGAATTGCGTCATCCTGTTGAGCCATCCGACGCGCGCAACGCAATTGAGTATCCACGCTAACTCGGCATGACCACTCACCTGAGATTGCACGAACATTGTCGCCTTTGCTGGATCGATGCCGGCAGCCAGATACGCGGCAGCGACGTCGAGCACGCTTTCCCTGAGAGCGTCCGGGTCTTGCCACACGGTGATGGCATGCAGATCAACGATAGAAAAAAGGGCGTCATAGCTCTCCTGGACGCCTACAAAATTGCGAATGGCGCCTAGATAGTTGCCCACATGAAGCGCGCCCGTCGGCTGCACGCCCGAAAAAACCCTCTTTTTATCTGAGCTCGTCATCTAAACCCTTGTTTTTGCAGATACGAGCGAGTTGACCTTCGGTCGTATGATGCGTCTGCGGTGTGTTTACGTTACGGCTGCCATGGTAAGGCCACGCTGGTCTGTGCTCAACTCAGGTTTGTGGAGACATCCGCCACGACAGCTGGGAAGCCGGCTCTGGACACAATCTGCTCGCGTATCACTGGTCGAGCAGTATCGTCTGCACATCTGCGAGCATGATGTCGGGGTGCAAGAACGATACGGAATAAACCTCGCGGATGAATTGTTCTTCATCGATCAAATAAACCCGCAACAGGTGTGAAAAGCTCGCGATCGGCTCCCCCTGTGCGTTAACGTCCTGAATGACGAATTGATTATAGTTTTCCAAGATGCCCGCCAGATCTTCGTCGCTGGGGGTGGTCAGGAACTTCCAGCTGGGATTTTTCTCCGCTGCAAATTGCGCTGCGTATTTTCGAAGCGTAGCAGGGCTGTCGTTTGCTCGATCAAAGCTCAGGGACAATAACTGAATCTTATCGGCCAATCGTGCGTCTTCGCTGACTCGTTGCATCACTCGATTGAGCACGTAGCTCGCTAACGGACAGCCATTTACGTCGCCACAGGACGTAAATATGAAGCTTAAGACCGTTACTTTGCCGCTCATCAGCGCATGCAGGGTCGTTTGGCGGCCGTCGCTTTGCACCACCTTACCGTTTTCGGCAAAGCTTATTCTGGGTCGTTGGTAACTACCCACGGCGGGCAGGGCAAAGCCGAGTTCACCATAACCCGGCGCCGCCACCGGCGCCGCTTGGTGATGACGACTCATGCTTGATGCGTGGCTCATTGCCACGGGGCCAATCACCGCCAGCATGGCCAGCGCTGCCGCCCCAGCTCTTTTCAAACTAAAAATCACTGCCGCTGGGCAAACATATTTTTTTGCTCGGGCGTTTGCATACCATAAAGTGCGTAGGCACCGAAACGCATCTGGTGAGGATAGCCTAGTCCTTCGGCAATGAAGTCTATCGTGCCTTTGTGGTTGAGCTTTCCATCCTCAAAATTGTAGATTTTGAAATATTGCAGGTCCTCGCCTGCGGGCGCCTTTTTGTCCCACATTTCTAGCAGCGACGATGTGTAATAAAGACGCTTGCCGTCCCAACTCTGGGAGACCATGTTGACCTGCTCGCCAATACGCGTCTCACTTTTAAGCTTTGGCTCGAAGGGATCAGAGATATCAAACAATCTCGTGGTGCCGTCGTTCCAAGTATTCACCCAGAGCAGTTGGTCATCGGCAGAGATTGAAATATCTACCGGCAATGGCACTTTCGACGCATCAGCGATATCCGCTACCTTCTGCGAAAACCAGTCGTTGTCTTTTTCGTAGATCAGCCAAATCTCAGAAGTCAGCGCCGTAGTGGTAAAACAATAGTTATTATCCGACCCCCACGCACAGCGGATTTCCAGCGGCGCTCCTGGCACATCGAGTATTTTCTTAGGCTTACGGCTGTGTAAGTCCCAAACTGCGACTGTATTGCCAAAGTTACTCATCGCTTCGGCATCGGCAAGGAGTTCGCCAAGATCCGTCATATAGTTCTTTAAGCCGGTAAACGAGGAGGTCATGAGAATATTTCTACGTGGCAATGCACGTACATCGTATCCGTATCCATCAGCGAACTGACCGGATTTCACGGCCCCGCGCAATGCTCCATCCTTCGGCATCCAATGTGTGGCGATGTATTCGCCGGAGTTTGTATATTCCACTAAACCGGTCTCGCCACCGGAGTCTCGGTTGTTTGATAGACCCGTAATGAGGATACGACCCGGCAGCGCGTACGAAGTATGAGGGCCTACTACACCGCCAGACTGCTCCACAAAGTTGTCGATGGTCTTATGCAGGGTGGGACGCGCCGGATCGGTGTGTACATCAAAAATGAATATCTTGCTGGAAGATAGACCACTGGCCCATAGAAAGCGTCGGTCATCGGTCAACCCCGAGTGATGCGCCTCGTTCCTGCCGCCAACAGACAGCGAACTTACTACTTGCCCATAGGTCTGAGACGCCGGATTTACCGAAATCGTCACAAGCTTATCCTGCTCATCGCCTATGCCCTCGATGCCCAGAGTCCAGACGTAAACAAAATCCTCTTGGCCAACAATTTTCTGAATGTACGGCGACATGCACGTTTCGTCGGCCATAACCTGCTGGCTACCGAACATCGCAAAAAGAATCAAAATAAAGCGTTTCATGAAATCAACCTAATTCGTGTGAATGTGAAGTTTAGTCCTCGGGATAGTTTAGCC
Organism: Gammaproteobacteria bacterium UBA2955; assembly: GCA_002348825.1. Classification (GTDB taxonomy): domain Bacteria; phylum Pseudomonadota; class Gammaproteobacteria; order Pseudomonadales; family Azotimanducaceae; genus UBA4421. The sequence continues at coordinate 3,640 of DEBN01000047.1, read as the reverse complement.
GGCGTCAAAAAAAAGTTTGCGCTTTTGGGTAATAACGTAATAACCGTTTTTCACATAGGCCGTGAACGGTAACGCTGCCTCGCAACGTCATATCGTGACTTCCAGTTCACGCCACAGGGTGTAAGCTTTCTGCATCTACTTGAGGACAGCTTGCAATGAAAACGCAACTTTTAGCCGTAACTTTACTCTCAGCTCTGGCGTGGAGCGCCCACGCCACGAAGGATTTGCCTTTTGCTGTCGAACCCGTCACCGCATTCGATGAACCCTGGGCCATGGCCTTTTTGCCCGACGACCGAATGCTGGTCACGGAAAAAAAAGGCCGGCTGCTGATCGTTGATCGTGACGGCAATAAGCGTTCTGTAAACGGGCTGCCCGATGTGGGCTATGGCGGACAGGGCGGTCTGGGTGATGTTGCGGTGCACCCAGACTTCCTGAACAACGGCTTGGTGTATATCAGCTACGTCGAATCAGCGAGCGACGGCACTCGAGGCGCCGTGGTTGGCCGCGGCAAAGTCGATATCGACGCGCGACGACCGATCCTCAGAGATTTCCAAGTGATCTGGCGTCAATATCCGAAGATGCTCGGGTACGGTCACTACGGACATCGCATCTTGTTCGATAATCAAGGCTTTCTTTGGATCACCTCGGGGGACCGCCAAAAATTCACCCCGGCCCAAGACATGCAGTCGAACGTGGGTAAGGTGCTGCGACTGCGCGATGACGGCACGGTGCCCGCTGACAATCCCTTCGCAAGCTACAGAGCCGACAATCCATTGGTCGACAACATTGGCGTCTATGACGAAATCTGGTCACTTGGGCACCGCAATCCGCTCGGCGTTGCTCAGGATCTGCAGGGGCAATTGTGGGTTATCGAAATGGGGCCCCTGGACGGAGACGAGCTCAACCTAATCCACAGAGGCCGCAATTACGGCTATCCCGAGGTATCTGACGGCAAACACTACGATGGCCGGCCGATCCCCGACCACGCGACAAGACCAGAGTTCGAAGCGCCCAAGGTCAGTTGGGTGCCTTCAATTTCGCCGGCGCATCTGTCGTTTGTGCAGGGCAAGTCGTTCAAGGCCTGGCGCGGACACGCCCTTGCCTCGGGGTTACGCTCTCAAGCCCTAGTACTGATCGGTATTGACGGCGACAGCGCCGAAGAGATAGCGCGATACAATATGAACGCGCGAATACGCAGCGCCATCGAAGGGCCTGACGGGGCGATCTGGCTACTCGAAGACGAACGCGGCAATAGTCAGGGGCGTCTGTTAAAGCTGACACCTAAGTAGTCACCTAAACCGCGCAAATTTCTATCTGGACAGCAGCGAATGCTGGGCCTATTTTTCGGGTTAACATTCAGCAGTCCGTCGCGAAACTCACGACGGCGTAGATCTGCCAAACGAGGTGCGCATGGCCAGACACAGAGGCGCTTTCAACCCCGAAAACCCGGCGCCTTACGAACTGTCCAGATCGAGGATCGAAAACTATATTCGATGTAAAGCTTGTTTCTGGCTTGAGCAGATTCATCGCGTGAAGCCGCCAGAGATTCCTTCGTTTACGATAAACACCACCACAGACATACTCTTGAAGCGCGACGCTGATGCGGTAAGAGGCACAAGCACATTACCTTTGTGGTCTGCCCATGGGCTCGACCATCTCATTCCCTTTGCGCACGAAAATCTCGAAAAATGGACGAACTCACTGCATTACGGCGCCAACGACAGTTACTTCAATACGGTGCATGTCCCGTCGAACATTAAACTGGGCGGCGGATTGGACGATGTTTTCCTAAATACCAAATCCGGTCAGATCCATATCGTCGATTACAAAAGCACGGCACAAGGCACCCGCAGCCCCGGCAAATACGAAAAGAAGCCTGTTTCCCTAAATGACCCGTGGAAAATCAGCTACAAGCGTCAGATGGACATGTACGTCTGGGTAGCCAGACAAAAAGGCTTTGATGTTTCGGACATCGGCTACTTTGTCTATGTCGACGCACAACACAAAGACATCAGTGGCATGCTGATAGATGACAATCCAGCGGTCGCGTGGATGCAATTTGCTACGTCGATCATTCCTTATACAGCGAATACCAGCTGGGTAGAGCCCACCCTGTTAGAAATACGGGAATTCCTGATGCAGACACGAGCCTGTCCCGAACATACCCCAAAAGGCGACAACTACAGCGGCTGCGATGTCGGGCGCTATGCCAACGAGATGATTAAGGCGCTAGAGCTAAAAAGTTAACGTTCGATGAAAACCCCGGGGCGTGAAGCCCCAGGGTTTTCAAACCTTTCATGCGCTTACTTAAACGCCTGCGCGAGAACTGACGCCATGTCATCAACGGCATTTTTCGCCGAGGTCACAACTCCGGTCTGGCAGACGAAGCCATGCATAAGTCCCTGATAGCATTTATAGCTGACCTCAACCCCAGCGGCTTTTAGCAGTTCGCCATAATCTCTACCTTCATCGCGCAGGGGATCGTATTGCGCCGTCACAATGTGCGCCGGAGCAACACCCTCGAAGCTTCGTGCTTTCGCAGGGCTCAAGCGCGGGTCATCCATGTCCACATCGAGGCCACCCAAATATCCCTCGTAAAAGTATTCAAGCACCTTCCTGTCGAGAGTTACCCCCTCTTGCAGCTGGCGTCGAGATTCCGTTTCCACCCCGTGGTCCGTACCCGGATAAATCAAAAGTTGCATTACAAATGGTTTGAGGCCTGCGGCTGCAAAGTGATTGCTCAAAACAGCCGACAAGTTTCCACCCGCGCTGTCGCCGCCGACCGCGAGGCGGCTCGGATCCATACCATAGTCAGCCGCTGACTGGATGATATGCGTTGCGGCGGCAATGCAATCTTCCACCGCAGCCGGGTATTTATGTTCTGGAGCAAGCCGATAATCCAAAGCGATCACCCGACACTGAGCGCCATTAGCCAACTGTCTGCAGACGCTGTCATGGCTATCTAGATTGCCGATCATAAAGCCACCGCCATGAATAAAAATAAGACCCGGCAGCACCGTATCGCCGCTTCCCGCCGGCACATAAAGACGCGCACCGATGTTTCCAGCAGCGCCGGGTACCTCGATATCTGTAGTGGCGTCACATGCGATATCTGTCAACGAACCCTGCTGACTCACCATGACATAACCCGCCCGAAACATTTCGATGGGCAGCTTCGTAACATCTGGCGGATTCGGGTTAGCTGCCGCGGCGGCATCAACAACGGCTTGCAATTCCGGATCTAAAACAATTTCCAACTCATCTCTCCCCGTGTAACAAGCTCGACAGCGTAACAGAAAGAGAACAATTTATTGGCCGAGAGAAACACGAGCCCATCCATCGCCTAGGTGCATCGTCAGGCAGGGTAAGGTTTAAACTGCAGTGTCAGCCGAACCCGGACGGATGCCCCGAGCCCGACTGTGTATACGCGCTTTGCCAACTTCGAATGTTCAGCCCAGAAAAACCAATAGGGTTGCATGAACCTATAGCGTCTAGCGCAGCTGCCAGATCGGACCCAGCGAAATGCGTCATGCCCTCAGCTTTTTCTTCGGCAGTTGTAAGCACAACTCGCGCGCCAACCACAAAGGCACCGAGTAAAGCGGACGGAGCACCTTGGACACCAGACTCGCGAACTTCACCG
>DEBN01000087.1 GCA_002348825.1 Gammaproteobacteria bacterium UBA2955 | reverse complement strand
AACACGTCGCGGTCAGATGCCGACGACATCTGCAGCGATTTTCTTATTGCGGTATTTTGCAGCCGGAAGAACGCATTAAAAAGTCGTTCATCACCAATAGTGGTGCGCAAGGGATTCACCCCTGGATCGGCTTTGGTAGCCTTTTCGAGCCACGCCTGTGCATCCTGATTAGTGGCTTCAAAGTTCAGGGTGAAGCGCAGATTATTTTCCAAATACTCGTGGCCCGGATAAACCTTGACTGAATCTGCAAGGGTGTGGAATTGGCCGCTGATGGTTTCATACATCGTTTCCGGATCACCGCCATTAAAGCAATTGCCGACACCAGCGTTAAACAGGGTGTCGCCAGTGAATACGGCGATGGGAACGCTGTCGCTCAAGATCTGAAAACACAGATGCGCGAACGTGTGTCCGGGGGTATCCATCACCAGCATTTGTACAGCCGGCTCCAGCTCGATCTTGTCGCCGGCTTCTAAGGTCCGCGTCAACTCAGGAATCTTATCGGTGCCGTTGGTATGCGCCCATACCTCGCATCCGTGCTCTTTCACCAGAGCTTCGTTGCCCCGAGTGTGATCCCAATGCTCGTGGGTGTTTATGATGGTCCGTAGTTTTAAATTAGATGCGGTTAGGAACTCATTCACCTGATCCGCGTCCCAAGGGTCTAAAATCAGACAATCGCCGTTTTCTAATTCGATAGCGTAAGTAAAGTTTCGCAGTTCGTTATAGGTATACAGGGAATGTATCTGCATAGTGCCTCCAAAATATTGGCTGTTGACCCTTGTATGGTCGTTGGCGCTTTATCGATTGCTAACCGATGTCATAGTCGGGCGACCGTAGCCCACAGGATAGCTCAAAATCGCGCTCTGGGTGGGGCGTGATTTGCGACCACTGAAGTGGTGGGAATCTGCACTGCGCTGCTCCGCAGCGCTGAACTTTCCAGATTAGCGGGAAAGGTATAGATTCTTCATACGATTACTTTAAATGCGTTACCTGACTGTGCCCGAACGCGGTTCAACACGAATACAGACAGGTGGGGCAGATACCGGGAAGGTGTTCGGCTTATGACTGGAAAACGAGAGGAAGCGGCACGTCGTCGAGTGTTGGCCAACATAGAAGCTTTGGGCCTCGATGAGTGTGTGTCGGAGCTCGACAACCAAGGTTTTACGGTCCTTAAGGGCGCGTTGACAGCGGATCAGGTCGAACGCGCGAAAGCGGCGGTGCTGCGTCGCGTAGCCGCTGAAACTGGACGCGTCATCGATCCGGACCTCAGCAGCGCGGAGGATTTTCGGGGTATGCAGTATCAACATTACCTCATCTTCGAAGACCCGGTTTTTCCAGAAATTCTCCTCCAGGAACAAACCTTAGCGCTGATGCATTACCTGCTGGGTGAAAGCTGCGTATTGTCGTCGATGGGCAGCCATTTTCGAGGACCCGGGGGCCTTCCTCTCGCGCTGCATGCAGATGGCAGTTCCGTTGGTATGACCGAAACATCGTTGGTTGCGAACTGTAACTATGCCCTGACGCCATACAGTGCAGAAAATGGGGCGCTGGTTTTGGTGCCTGGTAGCCACCGCAAAAATTGTTACCCCGCTGTGGCTGAAAACTGGATGGCCGGCGAGGACACGATATTCGACGTGATTGCTGCAAAACTGCCCCCGCAGGAACTGGACAAGCTGACTTGGACGGCTCCAGAGGGTGCGGTCACCATGGAAGTTGCAGTAGGGGACGCGGTGATCTGGCATGGCAACACTTGGCATGGAGGTTGGCGCAGAGACGCGCCGGGCACGCGAGTAAATCTAGCCGCCTATTTTTGCCGATCGCACATTGCGACTCAGGAGCGACGCGGTGACGACCGTTATCCTGAAGTGTTCGAACGCTACGCGGACGATCCTCGATTCGCCCAACTGATGGGTGAAAGGGTATTTAATGGCTGGCGCGAAGAAGGGCCGGACTTTTCCGGAGCAAAGCGCAATCCGTTGGGTGTCTTCGACTAGCAGTGCGCGAATTCGGTTGGGTCTGCGCCGCTGCTACGGGGCCTTGAACGAACTCTTAGATTGCCCTGGCTTCAGTTCGGCTTCGCTCTAAGTTCGCGGACAATGGCGTCGTGTTTTTGTTTCGACAAGGGGTAGCCTATAAGTGCCGCGTAAGCGATGAAAGTGGGTATCGCGAAGCCGACGGTATAGGTCATAAGGAGCCCATTTAAGGCGGTCGTGGAATTGTTCCCGCCTGGTTCAAACCCAAACGCCATTTCTAGGATGGTGAAGCTAAGCCCCACACCCAGTGCCGCGCCAACCTTATCTGTCGTTGTTAGCAGCGCGAAGAACAGCCCAGGTCGTTTCTGACCGTTGCGTAATTCGTCCTCGTCGGTTAGGTCAGCCATCATGGACCTTAGTAGCATCGGCGGAGCGCCAAACGCCATGCCAAAACTAATCGTGAAAATCCACAGCACCGCAACATTACCGGGCTCTGCAAAAGGGATGAGTGCCAGATTTATGACCACCACATAGCCCAATGCGGCCTTTAAGGCGTTATCTTTGCCAAATTTATAGGCGGCTTTCATCCACAACGGCATGGCCAGGAAGCTGGACAGGAAATAAAAGAGCAGGGCTATGCTCGCATGCTTGGGCAACGCAAAGTAGGTTGCCGCTATGAAGATATAAAGGGCGCCAGAGACCGACATTCCAAGGCCTCGCGACAGGTCGGCGATGAGCAGGCGGACCATGCTGCGGTTTCGGAAAATCACGGCGAGTGCCTGGCGCCACTCGATATTGGATTGGCTTTTCGCTGTGGTGTCCGGAATGGAATACAGAACAGGCAGCACTAAAATCGGGAAGCCAATTAGACAAAACCAACCCATGCTGGCGACTTTGATGTCTTCTGCCGAATTGCCGGTAAATTCTAAAAATGCGGGAATCGCTAAGACGATTGTCATACCCGCGATGACATAAATCTCTCTCCATCCAAACAATCGGGATCGCGCGTCATAGCTGGATGCCAGTTCTGCGCCCCATGATAGATGGGAAATCGTAAGCATAGTGTAGCCAACATACAGAACCAGTAACCAGAATGCTAAGTAGTATGGCGTAACCGAATCCGGGTTCGGCATGAAAACCATCCACACCGCCAGCATCAATACCGGTATTGAGAGAGCGACCCAATGCTTGCGACGCCCCCAGCGCGACTCAAAGCGATCGATCACGAGGCCCATTACCGGATCGGTAACAAGGTCCCAGATGCGCGCGAGGGTAAAAATTGCACCAACGGTTGCAAGAGACAAGCCCAAGCCTTCGGAGTAGAAGCGCGGCAGATACACTGCTACTGGCATGCCCATTGCTGCCATCGGCATCGCAATCCCTGAATAAGCGGAGAGCTGCCAAGTAGTGAGGGGCTGCTCTACAGCATTGGGGTCGTCATTTTCAGTGGTCATGCGGAATCTTCTTCTGAGCCGAAAACCAAAATACCCTAATTTACGTCAGCTTGTCTGTCCTCCTGGCGCGGCCGGCTGTAATTAATTATTGATTTTCAGAAATATAAAGCAGAGTGCACAATCACTGGCTGCCGTAGCGTTTGGCTAAGATGCTTGTTGTTTTCCGTTGCAAATTTTTCGATTAACCGCCCTTAGAGGGTCGCTACAAGGGTAACATAGACGCCATTGCGACACTGATTTGAGTGCGTGCAGAATGAGGAGAAGCCGATGCGAGAGGGGAGTTTTACCGGGTTTGATGTTGCAGTGCGGGACCCGGGGATTGCCTGGATTCAGTTCAATACGCCCGACCGGTTGAATGGTCTCACACACGGTATAAAGCGCGATTTAATCGAGACGATTACCCAAGCACAAATGGACAACTCGGTTCGAGTGCTGGTGTTTACCGGTAGCGGACGCGCATTTTGTGCAGGCGATGACATTTCTGGGCAGAGCAAGACAATTCCCGGTGAGCCGCTGATGCCGCCCATTCCGCCCGGACATGACTCCGATATTGGTACTTACGAAGGCTTACGACATCTTTCCCAAACGCTAAATTTGGCGATTCGCAATTGCGATAAAATCGCAATTGCCGCGCTTAATGGGGTCGCGATTCAAACTGGCATGACCATGGCGTTGGCGTGCGATTTTAGAGTGGCCGCAAAATCCGCCAAGCTAGGGAGCGCAACTTTACGTTTTGGGTTACTGCCGGATGAAGGCGGACAATACCTCTGCGTGCAGTTGATGGGCGTAGCGAAAAGTATGGATTTCTTCATCAACAAGAGGATTGTCGATGCCGAGCAAGCTCTCGAGCTGGGGTTGTTGCACGAGGTCGTGAATGACGAAGAATTAGAATCTCGGGTAATGGCAATGGCCACCGACATCGCTAATGGGCCACAGGTTGCGCAGCGCTTGCTGAAACGTTCGGTATATAACGCTGCCGATATGATTTTTGAGCATTCGTTGGACGAGATCGCAGCCAAGACCGCGATTTCAGACCATCATGCCGATGCACGCGAAGGTGCCCTCGCATTTAGAGAAAAGCGAACCCCTCGCTTCAACGCGTGGTTGGAAAAGTGAGATTCAGCGGTTTCCAGCATAAAGCTTTCGAATGAGAGACGTTGCCCAGTATTGCCAAAGGCAGCAATAAAGCATCACATCTCGGCAGCGTCGTGAGTCGGCTGCTGTGCGATACAAAACTATGGGCTTACCGCAAACTAACATCGGTCCACCTGGATTGTTGAGAGACACGAATATTGGGCTTATAAAAAGCTACTTGTGAGAGAGGGCGATCCATCTTAGCGAATCAGAAAAAACATCCGGATGAATCTCAAGATCTAACCAAGGGGTCCGAGTCTAGACATTTGGTTAGGCTCACTGGGTTCATGGTGCTTGGTTTGGTTGCAGTTATGAGTGCAAATCTCATAGAAACCGTTTACATAAGCTTTATCGGAACCGAGCAGCTCGCTGCGCTGGGATTCACATTTCCGCTGGTAATGCTGTTGCAGAGTTTGACGATGGGCCTTGCGGTGGGTGCCTCCTCGGTCGTCGCCCGACGTGTTGGTGCCGCAAGGCTCGATCAGGCAAAAATTATTATCAGCCATAGCTTGATCATCACTTTACTGCTGATTGGCTTACTGGTTGTCGTGGTGCAACCGAACCTGCCTGCCATCTTCGTGCTTCTTGGTGCGAACGCTGAAGCGAAATTGCTCGCTGTAGGCTATATGGAAGTCTGGTTTTTCGGGTTGCCGTTTTTTGCCGTAGCGATGGTGGGATCGTCGCTAATGAGGGCGGTGGGCGATGTTGTGACGCCTGGATTTCTGATGACAGTAGGTGCAGCGCTGCAGATTATTTTGGGACCACTTTTTATCTTTGGCTTCGACGACTTTTCCGGGCTTGGCCTTAAAGGTGCGGCAATAGCGTTTGTGGTTGCGCGGGTCATAGCGTTCATCTTCTACGGATACTGCCTGCATCGAGATCAGATGGTGGCTACATCGCTGAGCGGGTTTTGGCGCTCGACGAAAGAGGTATTTCATGTTGGATTACCCGCGATAGCCGGTAATCTGATAGGTCCTGCAACAATGACCTTTATCACCCGTTTGGTTGCCGAATACGGTTCGCCTGTCGTCGCCGGTTTTAGCCTAGCTGCGCGCATCGAAACCATGCTTGCGATGGTGATTTGGGCGCTCTCGATGAGTGTGGCGCCTTTCGTCGGCCAAAACTGGGGAGCGGGAAAGCGCGATCGAGTTCGACGCGCGGTGTTTTTAGGCCACGTGTTTGCAATGGGATGGGGTGCTTTTGCCTACGTTACCCTGTATTTCCTCTCTCCGACCGCTATTGGTTTCGCCACGCAGGACCCGCTGGTAGCCGAAGCGGCGCGCACTTATCTGCTTGTCGTGCCCCTGGGCATGGGGCTTATGGGTATTTGCGCGAATGCCTGGAACAGTTTCAACGCACTGGGTCAGCCTATGCCGCCACTGGTCATGTCGGCCGCCCAGATGCTGATATTCACAATCCCGCTCTCGCTGCTAGGTAACTATTTGTTGGGTTTTGTCGGTATTTTTATTGGCGGTCTGGTCTCGCAGACACTGTTAGCGATGGCCGCCTTTTTGTGGCTGCGTAGAAGTATTCGTGGAGAACCTATGGCGCTTGCGACTGGCGACCTAAGCACGACGCAGCACAGCTAGCCGCTTTTACTGGT
>DEBN01000114.1 GCA_002348825.1 Gammaproteobacteria bacterium UBA2955 | reverse complement strand
AAAAGTGGCTGGGGTGGCAGGATTCGAACCTGCGCATGCCGGGATCAAAACCCGGTGCCTTACCGCTTGGCGACACCCCAATATTTACTTAACGTGTATTCCTTCGCCCAAGTCGCTACGGCTCGCCTAGTTGGCGTCGCCGCCACCAATTTCGCAAGTCATGGTCGTTGCGAGATGCCAACCTAACGCGCGTACTTTGTAAAGCTTCGCCCCAACTCTCTGTGCTTTGTTCATGGTCCAGAGCATCGCCGACGATCTCTAACTTATTCGTACTAATCTATCGTCTAACGCCGAAAGATTCTTAGCTCATTATCCAGCGCTTCAACCGAGGTTTATCGACGCGCTAAATACTTTGCTTCAGCCCTTTAAAGCCGGTCCTCTGAGCGAGCGCGTATTGTCCGGATCAGTTCATTACCTGTCAAACTTGTTATCACCGTTTGCCGGTGAATTTACTGACCAGCAGCCGAACCTGAATGTCTCCACGGACTAAATTCAGTCGCTCCGGTATCAGTGCCCGAGAGGCCGGGTTCGCGGCATTGCCAACTTTCAATTGTGTCCGCACGGTCCAACCGAGTTGAGCAAACTGAATCTGCCCTTTTTGCGCTGGGGCAGTGCCTTCGGTATATGGTTGTTGCGGCAGTGGCTGCCCAAACAGCCAATAGGGGATAGCTGCCACAGGCAGGCTCCAACCTAACTGTGTTTCCATGACCTGTTGGGGGTCGCCAGCTACAATCACGTCATCACCACGGAGCAGCTTCATCTTCTGAGCATCGCCGCGTAATTGCACCCGACCCTGGCCAAGACTACCCCAGACGTCTATCTGATAAGTGCCTTGGGTCTGACGCCACGCGAAACGCAGAGCGGTTTTTTGCCGCTCACGAAACACCATTAATTTGCCCTGCACAGCGAAATCCACCTTGGAATCATCGCGGCTCGAGGGCACCGATGCGCAACCCACAAGTGCAATAATGAGCGCCCACAAAACAACACAGATTACAAATTTTGGCCACCTCGAGAGGGCAAAAGCCGCTGAAGGCATTAATTGCATTCTGCTATCATTAATAGACGATAAATTTGACATCGTTTTATGAGCATAGTGGCATACGGTCTTAATCATCGCACAGCTTCGGTGGAGCTGCGGGAGCGTATTGCCTTTCCAGAAGAAAATCTCGGCAATATGCTCAATCAATTAACCCGCGACCTGGGAAATATCCGCGAGGCCGCAATCATTTCGACCTGCAATCGAACCGAATTGTATTGTTCGCTGAGCGACGACAACACGCGTGATATCGGCCAATGGCTTACGGCACATCGCCCTGTAGCCTTGGCAGAGCTGGAAGGCGCCAGCTATAAACACTGGGATAAAGACGCTGCAAAACACATGATTCGCGTTGCCGCAGGCCTCGACTCGCAAATGCTTGGCGAGCCGCAAATTATGGGTCAGGTTAAGGCCGCTTACGAGGTTGCCCGTAAAACCGGCACCATTGGGCCAGACTTGGATTTGCTGTCACGCATGACCCTGAGCACAGCTAAAGACATACGTGCGCAAACCGAAATCGGTCGTAACCCGATTTCCGTTGCCTATGCGGCGGTTTCGCTGGCGACTCAAATTTTCACCAATTTAAACACCAAGCGGGCGTTGTTGTTAGGTGCCGGCGATACCATCAGCCTCGTCGCTGAACATCTGGCGGCAAAAAATATTGCAGGCATGGCAATTGCCAATCGAACACTGGCCAATGCCCAAATACTCGCCGCAAAATTCGACGCCACGGCCATGCAGCTGAGTGATGTCGCAAGCAGGCTGGCGGACTACGATGTAGTGATAAGCTCGACCGCAAGTAGTTTGCCCATACTGGGTAAGGGCGCGGTGGAAGTCGCCATCAGGAAACGCAAACGCAGACCGATGTTCATGGTCGACATTGCGGTGCCTAGAGATATAGAGAGCGAAGTAGCGACCCTGCCAGATGTTTACCTGTACACTATCGATGACCTGAGCAACATCGTTCAGGCTAATATAGAACAACGCCAAAAAGCTGCGCAAAGCGCTGAGGTCATCGTTGATATGGGTACAGAGCGCTACGAACGAGAACGCCGCATTCACAATGATAAAGCGCTACTGACTCGGTTACGCGAGGAAGCCGAAGCGACACGTATTGAGGAACTAAAGAAAGCCCTTAGTTCACTGGAAAAAGACGGTGACGCCGAAGCTGCGCTCACTATGCTCAGCCGAGGTTTAACGAACAAACTCATTCATCCACCCACAGCGGCGATACGCACCGCCAGTGCGGACGGCAAAACCGAGTTAGTGGATCATTTAAGCCAGATTTACAAACTAGAAGCGGGCGCTACAGAACAACCAGAGCGCAACGACCACCCTACCCAATCTGATAACGACATTTGATATGCAGTTGTCTGCCTCCATGGTCACAAAACTAGGTGATCTTACCGACCGTTTTGAGGAGGTTTCAGCGCTGTTGTCGGATTCCGAGACGATGTCAGACCGAGATAAATTTGCTGCGTTGTCTAAAGAATTCGCAGAAATTGAACCGGTGGTTCTCTGCTACCAAAAAGTCACCAAGCTCAACAACGACCTCGAGGAAAGCGCCCTGCTGCTGGATGACGAAGACCCCGATCTTCGGGAGCTTGCAGAGCAGGAAATTACCGAGACCAAGGCACTTGCCGACACTCTGACTCAGCAATTACACACCCTGCTGCTGCCGCGAGACCCCAACGACAAGTCCAATGTGTTTTTGGAAATTCGCGCAGGGACAGGCGGCGACGAGGCAGCTATTTTTTCCGGGGATTTGTTTCGTATGTACAGCAAATTCGCCGAGGCTAAGGGCTGGCGCATTGAGATTATGAGTGAACGACCGGGTGAGCATGGTGGCTATAAGGAAATCATCTCGCGTATTGAGGGCAATGAGGTTTACAGCCAACTGAAATTCGAGTCTGGAGCGCATAGGGTACAGCGCGTACCCGAGACCGAGTCTCAGGGCCGCGTACACACCTCTGCTTGCACGGTCGCGATCATGCCCGAAGTGGCCGAGATCGATTCAATCGAAATCGATAAAAAGGACCTTCGCGAAGATACTTTTCGCGCCTCCGGTGCGGGCGGACAGCATGTCAACAAAACAGACTCTGCCATTCGGCTGACACATTTGCCAACCGGTACGGTCGTAGAATGTCAGGACGAGCGTTCCCAACATAAAAACCGCGCTCGTGCGCTGTCGCTGTTGCAAGCGCGCCTATTGGACGCCGCGCAATCTAAGCAACAGACCGAACAAGCCGAAAATCGACGACAGTTGGTTGGCTCGGGTGATCGCTCCGAGCGCATTCGGACCTACAATTTCCCACAGGGCCGAGTGACCGACCACCGGATCAATCTAACCTTGTACAAACTTGATGAAGTGATAGAGGGGAATTTAGACGCGTTAGTCCAGCCGCTGGTTCAAGAGCATCAAGCAGATCAGTTACAACATCTCGCCAACGGATGAGCAACGAGAAAAACTCGGTTATTGCGCCTACGTTTGACGAATGGCGTCGCGGCAAAGCCGGGTTAACGCGTCTTGAGTGCGACCTGCTGCTTAGCCATGTAACCCATATGAGTCGCTCGCAAATCGTCGCTCGCGCAAATCGGCGCTTAAATTGCGCACAGTTGAGTCAATTGGAAACGCTGGGACGCGCGTTGAGCGAGGGTACACCGCTCGCTTATCTGCTGGGGGAAAAAGAATTTTTCGGTTTGTCCTTTGACGTCAATCCAGCGGTTTTAGTGCCTCGCCCGGAAACCGAATTATTGGTGGAATTGGCGATAGAGCGCATTGAGCCGGGTACTCAGCTTCTAGATGCCGGCACCGGCAGCGGCGCCATCGCCGTCGCCATAGCGCGTGCTCAACCGAACATACAAATCGACGCCTGCGACACCTCTACATCGGCTCTAAATATCGCGCGCGCGAACGCCCAAAAGCACCGGGTCCAGATCAACTTTTATGAAAGCAATTGGTTTGCCCATTTTCACGATCACAAATGGCATATGATCGTCAGTAATCCACCGTACATCGCGGCCGAAGATCCGCACCTAGCTGCATTAGCGGCGGAACCGCGGCTCGCATTGGTCGCCGCAAACAAGGGCCTTTCCGCACTGACTCAGCTCATCGAGCAGAGTCCAAATTTTCTGCATCAACCCGGATGGTTGTTGCTTGAGCACGGCTACGACCAAGCGGCCTCGGTTCGCCGTTTAATGACTCAAAGGGGCTTCGTTGAGGTCAAATCGATGACCGATCTTGGGGGTATCGAGCGGGTTACAATGGGTCAATGGCATGGATGATGAAGAGTTGCTGCGCTACAGCCGGCAAATCATGTTGCCGGAACTGGACATCGAGGGACAACAGCGATTAGCCGACGCCCGTGTTCTGATCGTCGGGCTAGGCGGGCTAGGCTCGCCTTTGGCGCTCTATCTGGCGAGTTCCGGAGTCGGCGAATTGGTGCTGGTGGACGATGACCAGGTGGACGTATCCAATCTACAGCGCCAGATCGCGCATACAGAAGCAAGCATTGGTGACAATAAAGCCGAGTCCACGGCGGCACGCATTCGCGCGCTCAACAGCATGACTAGGCTAACTTGCATCACCCATCGACTGGCGGGTACGGAGCTGGCGGCATTGCTTGATACCGTAAACCTTGCCTTCGATGCGACCGACAACCTCGCGAGTCGACACCTGTTGAATGAGACCTGTTGGCACAAGCGGGTACCTCTGGTTTCCGGCGCTGCTATCCAGTGGCAAGGCCAGGTTACCCTATTCGACGCTAACGACGAAAATTCGCCATGCTACCGCTGCCTCTACCCAGACGACAACGCTGGCGAGTTAAGCTGTGCGGAAAACGGCGTGATCGCACCGCTGGTGGGCATCATTGGCAGTTGCCAAGCGCTTGAAGGCATTAAGTATTTGACCGGCATCAGACCAACGTTAGCCGGCCACATTTTGTATTTTGATGGCCGATATATGGAGTGGCGAAAACTTCGGTTGTCGCCGCTTAAGAACTGTCAGGTCTGCGGAGCGTAAGCGCAAATTGCGCGGCCAAAGCCTCGAGTAAAACGCCCTCTACATCCTTGATCGTTACCGCGCCAAAGTCTGCGAGTTGCGTCACACCCACGTCGGTCAAACCGCAAGGATTAATTCGAGAGAATGGCTCTAAATTCATATCAACGTTCATACTCAGGCCGTGATAACTGCATCCACGCCGCACGCGCAAACCTAACGAGCCAATCTTGTTGCGCTCCACATACACCCCGGGGGCATCAGGACGCCCATAGCCTTCGATACCAAAAGCCTGCAGCGTTGCCAGCATCGCTTTTTCAATTCCGCACACTAAATCCCGAACACCGATACCCAGACGCCGCAGATCGAAGAGCAAGTAAGCAGTAATTTGTCCCGGACCGTGGTACGTCACCTGACCGCCACGATCAGATTGCACCACCGGAATTTCAGCCGGCCCAAAGATGTGCTCGGCCTTACCGGCCTGCCCCTGGGTAAAAACGGGACGATGCTCTGTGAGCCAAATTTCGTCATCGCTAGTATTTGTTCTATTACGCGTGAAAGCTTGCATGTCGCCAAGCACAGGCTCATATCGGGTCAAGCCCAGCTCGCGAACGTTTGCAGGTAGCGCCGCCAAGGTCTAAAAAACCATTCTTACGGACGCATCGGACATCAATTCCGCGTAGAGCGCACGTAACTGCTCTTCACCCTGTGCCATCAGGGTCAACCGCACCGCTAGGAACTTCTCGCCACTGCTTTGGCGTGTCGTTACATCGTCAGGGGTAAGCTCGGGCGCATGATTGCGCACGATTTCAACCACCCGGCGAGCGGCTCCGTCGTCGGCCACGGCAATGACTTTAATCGGATACCGACAGGGGAACTCTATCTTTGGTTCATCCATCATCGCTAAACATCGATGCGTAAAACAAATAGATCGAATCGCCCAGCCGACTGAAGAAATTCGACTCACCGACTTCGGCGAGCGTGACCAAAGGCGCCGAATAAATCTGCTCTCCGTCCAGCGTCAGGTTTATTTCACCCACCGCTACCCCTGCTGGAAAGGGAGCCTCCAGATACTCCGCTAAGGCCATTTCGACCTCGATATCATCGTAATAACCTCTTGGGAAGGTGACGATTACATCATCTGTTACCCCAAGCGCTACCTTCTCCTGCTGGCCGTAATAAACATCCTGTTGCCGCAGATTTACACCCGCTTCATATAACGTTTGAGTGTCGAAATTGCGAAATCCGTAGGAGAGTAGCTTCTGACTCTCGCGCATGCGCGACTCGTCGCTGTCGGTACCCATAACCACACTCACCAGTCGCACCCCATTGCGCTCCGCCGAAGCCACCAAACAATATCCGGCGGCAGCGGTGTAACCGGTCTTAACACCGTCTACCGAACGGTCGCGCCACAACAACTTGTTCCGGTTAGGCTGAGCGATATCATTGAATTCGTAGCTGCGTTGCGAATATAACTTGTACTGCTCGGGATGGTCCTTGATCAACGCTATGGTTAACTGAGCAAGATCTTCAGCAGTACTGTAATGATTTTCATTCGGCAAGCCTGTTGCGTTTAGAAATTTTGTATTGGTTAGTCCGAGCGCCTGTGCTTGTTGATTCATCATTTCCGCGAACGCATCTTCACTGCCAGCGATGTATTCCGCGATGGCGACACTGGCATCGTTACCTGATTGAATGATAATTCCTTTCAGTAAGTCACCCACTGCTACTTCCGTACCCTCGCGTATAAACATTTTCGATCCGCCTGTACGCCAAGCTTCAACACTGATCGGTGCCATTTCATCGACTTTCAGTCGACCCGAGTTGATTTCCTGCTCAGCAATGTAGGCCGTCATAATCTTTGTCAAGCTGGCAGGCGGCACGCGTTGTGCGGCGTTTTTTTCGACCAAAACTTTCTGCGAATTCGCGTCTATGAGCAGATACGAAGAAGACGCTATGTTCGGTGGTGGCGGAATAATTGGCGCTGCTAAGGCGCCGCCTGCGAAGACGGTCAACAGCCATGTTCCGCGGGTGAACCAGTCAATTAGTGCGTGATGCAATGCCGTTGTCCCTAAAGCTGCTGCTAAAGACGCAGTCTATCATTTTCGTCAGCTAGCGCGCTAAAACAACTGTAATCTCGCCTAAATCCATCGTGGTTAAAACCGCTGTGAGGCGCTCGAGTTCAACATCACCGAACACGGGGCCAACCTCTAGGCGGTAAAGCGCTTGGGCACTGCGGACGATCCGCACAGGCACGCCAAGCATACCGAGCAACTGCTGCTGGACCCGCTGAGCATGTGCCTGCTCCATAAAGGCGCCTAGCTCGATCAAATGCGAGGGACCCAACTGGCTATTCGCATCTATCGCTTCCACTAAAACTTGGGCCGTGCCCTGCTGATGAAAGCCAAGCTTTACTGCTGCTGCAAATGAGAGATCAATGATTCGCTCGCTGTGGAATGGCCCGCGATCATTAACACGCACGATAGCAGATTTCCCATTTTCCAGGTTTTTCACACGCACAAAACACGGGATGGGTAGCGAGCGATGCGCAGCGGTAAGCTCGTACATATCGAAGGGCTCTCTGCTCGAGGTGAGCCGGCCATGAAACTTTACCCCGTACCAGGAAGCACTCCCGGTCTCGCGATACCCTTTAGCACTATCCAGCACCCTGTATTTTTTGCCCCAAACCTCGTAAATCGGTCCGTTGCCTGTGGCACTGTAGCGCAAGGGCTGAACAATAGGGTCAGGTAGGCTGGCCAGACGCGCCAGTTCGGCGGGTCTTAACTGCGGCGCGGAATCTTGAATCGTGTCCTGGGTAATAGGCGCGGTTGGAGCGCCAGCGCATCCATGAAAAATAGCTGGGCATGCCAGCAGCCAAAAACTCAGCTTCCAGTATCTAGCCAATAGCGCGCTTCCGCCTTTTTTTGATTTCCTGTCCTAACCGATAAACCGCCATGGCGTACAAGCGACTATGGTTGTACCGAGTAATGACATAAAAGTCGTTTAATCCGAGCCAATACTCGGGCATTTCACCGCCCATCAGACGCAGCAACAAAACCCTCGCCTCCGGGTCAAGGTCATCAACGATCACACCCATTGCGGCCATTTCCGCCACCGAATGAGTGGGCTTTAAGGAACCATTCGCAATCTCCAGTAGCTGCTCCGTCTCAGCCTTAACTCGTACTGGCACCGTAACCTCCGTAGTACCGCCCCATCCATGACGACTAAAATAATTCGCTACGCTGCCGATCGCATCAACTCGGTTCTGCCAGATATCACGCACCCCGTCCCGATCAAAATCTACCGCGTAATTGCGAAAACTTGAGGGAATGAACTGCCCGTAACCCATCGCGCCAGCGTAGGAACCCATCAAGCTTGTGGGGTTTTTGCCCTCTTCGCGCGCCAACACCAGAAACTGAGTTAATTCCTTGCGGAAAAAACTTGCTCGGGGCGGATAATCAAACGCCAGCGTCATCAACGCATCAATCACACGATGACGACCGGTTACACGACCGTATCGTGTCTCAACTCCAATGATCGCAACGACCACTTCAGGGGCGACGCCATACTTCCTTTGCGCCCGCTCTAAAGTCGCGCGATTTTGCTGCCAAAACTCAACGCCACCGGCAATTCGCTGTTCATCCAAAAAAATTTTACTGTACTCGTGCCAATTCAAACGCCGTTCAGCAGGGCGCCGCATCAGATCGATAATGTCTTGACGTCGTTCCGCAGCCGCCAAAACCTCCTCCAGCTCCTGTCGTGAAAACCCGTGCTGTTGAATCAATTCATCGATGTATGCGCCCACATCTGCGCGTTTCAGATAGCTCTCTGCATTTACAGTAGCCGCAGAAATCATCAAAACCGCTAAGGCTAAAAGCGAGAATGGTTTAACCATCAAGGTCCCTCACCTAAAAATCAGCACCGGTAGCATCACACGCTACCAGGCTTTGTGTGTGCGCATGGACATGATTATGCCGAAACTTGCCATCAAGGTAATGATAGAAGTGCCGCCATAGCTCACCAAAGGGAGGGGTACGCCGACCACAGGCAGTAGCCCACTGACCATGGCAAT